>DATGJU010000664.1:0-22103 GCA_035295045.1 Chthonomonadaceae bacterium | reverse complement strand
AAGCTCCGCCGCGCCGGCCCAGGCGCCGTGCCGGGCGCGGTAGTTGCGCTGCAGGTGATAGCAGACCATCAGCGCCTCGCGTGCCGGGCCAGCCGGGTCGGGCCGGTACACGCCCCCGCCGGGCGCGCCGGTCTCGAACTGAACCACGCCCCACCGCTCCGGCCGGTGCATATCGATAGCGCCCTGCGGCGACCAGACCCAGTTGTGCTCCGGCCGATCTGGGACCTTGCGCGTTACGCCGCCCGCCGTCTCCACGTCCCACTCGACGCGCGAGAAGTTGATCCGCCACTGATCGCCGCCGCACGGCGCCGCCGGGCATCGCGCGAACTCGCCGAGCGCCTCCCACGGAATCGCCATCGCGACCGACCAGCCGCGGTCCACGTCGGTCGGATCGTTGAGCGTCCCATCGATATGGACGGCGCTGCGGAAGCCCGGTATCTCCCACTCGTTCAGGGCCGGGCCGCCGTCGCGGTAGGGCTTTACGAGTTGCAGGTCCCAGGTCGTGTTCAGGGCATTGATCTCGATCTCGTAGTAGTCGTGATTATCGCCGTCCGGGTCGATAAACACCTCGAAGTCGTTATCGTGAAAAATGACCGAGTCGTGCTCCGTCAGCGTTGCCCAGACGTTCGGCTCCTCCATCTCCGCGCCGACGTACAGGCAGGCGTCGTCCCAGAGCATCTTCATTCGCGTCCGGAAGCGCGGCGCCGGCTTCGCGTCGCCCTCGATGTCGACGAACTCCTCGCTCCACGCCGCATCGGCCCAGAACCGCTCCTCCAGCGACCCGGATTCAGGGAACGGCGCGGATGCGCGGTAACATAGGTGGTGGAGGAGTTGGTCGGCTCGCGCGCTCATGACCTATTGTACCGCCCATAGAGCGGGTATCACGATCCACAAGACACAAGACACAAGACACAAGACACAAGCCACAAGCCACAAGCCACAAGCCACGGAGCACGGTTTGAAATTCGACGAAGCGGTAGAGTACATGAGCGGGCTCGTCCGATTTGGCTGGAAGCTGGATCTCGATCGGATGACGGCCCTGTGCGAGCGGCTGGGCAGCCCGCAGGTCCGGTATCGCGTCGTCCATGTCGCCGGCACCAAAGGCAAGGGCTCGACGACGGCGCTCTGCGCCGCGATCCTTGGCGCGCACGGCTTCCGAGTTGGCGGCTACTTCTCGCCCTATGTCTACGACGTTCGGGAGCGCGTGCAGGTCGATGGCGAGCCGATCCCCCGCGGCGACTTCGCCCGCGTTGTCACCCAGATTCGGCCGCATATCGAGGCGCTCGCGGGCACGGAGCTGGGCCAGACGACCGAGTTCGAGCTGAAGACGGCCGTCGCGTTCATCTATTTCGCGGAGCGGGGCGTCGACTTCGCCTGCATCGAGGTCGGTATCGGCGGCCGGCTGGATGCGACCAACGTGGTGCAGCCCACCGCGACCGTCATCACCAATATCGGCCTCGACCACACTGAAATCCTTGGCGACACATACGCCGCCATTGCCGCCGAAAAAGCCGGCATCCTGAAGGCGGGAGTCCCGTGCGTTACCGCGACCGCGGAGCCGAGCGCGCTTGCGGTGATCGAGAGCATCGCGGAGGAGCGGGGCGTTCCGATCACGCTGGTGCGTCGCGCCGGCGACGACGTTCGCTCCGGGCTGCCGGCGGTCACGTGGACCCCCGAGCCGGGCCGGGAGCAGTTTGGAAGGCTGACCGTAGCGACGTCGTGGCACACTTACACGGATCTGGCGCCGCGAATGGGCGGCGCCTACCAGCGCGAGAACGCCGCGTGCGCGATCGCGGCCGCCGAGACCGCGCTGGCGACGGCGGGCTGCGAGCCGTGCATCGATCACGTGCGAACGGCCGTGGGCGCAGTCGCCCTGCCAGGCCGCCTGACAGTCTCGCGGACGCCGGACGGCCCGCTCGTCGTGCTGGACGGGGCGCATAACGCGCTCGCTGCCGACGCGCTCCGGCCCGCGCTCGATGCCCTGCGTCGCGAGGAGCGGATTACGCGGACGATCCTGGTGGTCGGCATGGTGGGCGGCCACGCGCCGGATGGCGTCCTCGCAGCCCTCGCGCCGGGCGTCGAGCGGATCATCGCGTGTCAGCCGGCCTGGAAGCGCGCCCAGCCCGCCGAAGAGATAGCCGCCGCCGCGCGCGCGTACGGCGGGGATGTGCGCGTCGTCGAATCCGTCCCGGAAGCCGTCGCCAGCGCGCTCGCCGCTGCGGACGGCGATACGCTGGTGCTGGTGACCGGTTCCTTCTACACGGTCGGCGAGGTTCCGCGTAATGAACTCATTTAGCCAGACTAAGATAGCGCAAGTCGCGCCAGGTCATTTGCCGGGCCGGAGCGGCCGAAGGAACCTGAGCGACCGTGGGTGAATCGCAATGAATCACCTAAGAACTTCACAGGGAGATCGCGATCGATGCCTTCAATAGAATTCGTCATGCAGGGTCTCACAACGCGGACTCACGCAGCCGCAGTCCGTGAATTATTTGACGTACCGGATGTCGAGAGTGTGTTGCTGAGCGTAGCGTACGTCACAGAGAGCGGCGTCCAGCAGATAGAGGAGCAACTCAGTTCCCATGCGAATCGGCTGTCGGTATTCGCGGGGATTCGGAATGAGGTAACGTCCGTCCAAGCTATGCGAAGTCTGCGAGCAATTGAAGGCGCAAATGTATACGCGGTTGACACTGGATCTCGAAACGTTGTTTTCCACCCCAAGGTGTTTCTCGTGCGTGGTAAACGGCGGGCTCGCCTAATCGTCGGTAGCGCAAACCTTACGCTGGGGGGACTTAACAACAACATCGAGGCGGGTCTGATGCTCGAATTAGACCGCGACGTTACGGCCGAACAGACAATCGTCGACCGCATTGAGTCGGAAATACTATCCCTTCCCGAACGGTATCCCGCAAACGTTATGGCCGCTGCAACGGACGAGTATCTGGAAAGGGCTCTCGCGGACGGACGCCTCGTTGACGAAATGGCCTTATCGCCACCGAAGCCAACAGCATCCGAGAGGTCCGCTGGCGCGCGAGAGACTGTCCCGCAGATGGGGTTGCTCGTCCCTCGAATACGACGACCATTTCGTATTCCTGGCCGATTGGGAATCCGGCGACGACTGGCGACCGGCACGACGCAAGGACGCAACCGCCGGGCGGATGCGGCCAAGCCGGTTGCTGGCCTTGTACTGGACCTGGTGTGGGAGAGTAAGCCTCTTACGCGACGAGATTTGACAATCCCGGATAATCAACGCACCCATGCGACAGGATCGATGAATCTTGATCAAGGCCTCTTACCTGCGGGGGTTGATTTCCGTCACTACTTCCGAAATGAAGTGTTCCAAGGACTCCGATGGATGCCGCGTGCCGCAACAGTAGACGAGGCGTATGGAAAATTCCAGCTTGTCCTCAAAAACGTCAGTTATGGCGAATTCGACTTGGCGGTGCGTCATACGAACTCGACGACAACGCCCTCCTACGCGCAAAAAAACGCGATGACGCGCCTTAGCTGGGGCCCCGCAAGGGAATACGTGGCCCGTGAGGACCTTATCGGGCGGACCTTAGCACTCTTCCGCGACCACTCTGACACGGGACGATTTGTGCTCGATATTGATTGAGCCCATCTCCCAAAATCCCGTGCCGAGGTAGTAGAATTAATTCTAGCGATCAAGGCCAGATGGCGCGCTGGATGTGGGGTAACATATCGTAAATATGGCGGCTTGCCCTGGCGTTCCCCCCCGCCGAACGGCGGCGCCCCGGCGGACATTATGAACTTTATCGAAATGGAAACGGCACAGAAGCTACGAGGCGGCTATTACACGCCGCTGGACCTCGCAACATTTCTTGTGCGGTGGGTCAACGAGATCAGACCAGCAACCATTCTGGAGCCGAGCTGTGGGGACGGTGCGTTCTTTCAGGCTATTGCGTGCGCAGGCGGCCTACAGGATTCGCAACTTCTCGGCTTCGAATTGGACCCTGACGAAGCGGAAAGAGCGCGCGCTCGATCGGTGTCGCTTGGTTTGAATTCGGCCCGCGTGACGTGCGGAGATTTTCTGCTTTGGGCATTAAACAGCTTGACCGAGCGCGATTCGCTTTTTAGCGGCGGACCGTCTGTAGACGCAATCGTTGGCAATCCTCCGTTTATCCGATACCAGTACCTGCCCGAACCGTTTCAGGTGCGGGCCGCGCAGGTGTTCAAGAAGCTCGATCTCCCATTCACGAAGCACACCAATTCATGGGTCCCGTTCGTTCTTGCGTCTGCCGCACTTCTTCGGCCTGGCGGCCGATTGGCCATGGTGCTGCCGGCCGAGCTCATCCACGTGACTCACGCGCAATCCTTGCGCTCCTACCTCCGTAAGGAGTTCCGCCGGATCGTGCTCATTGATCCTGAGGAGATCTGGTTTAGCCAGACACTCCAGGGCGCCGTCATTCTGCTCGGCGAGAAAAGGCATTCCAGTTCGGAGGCGTCGGAAGGCGTAGGAATATATCCGGTAAAGGGCCGGGAGTTTCTCGAACTCGATCCCGCAACAGTCTTCAAGTCTCCGGAAGCGGTGAGCGGCAATTCGTCGGAGGGCAAGTGGACCCGCGTTCTGCTGGATCGACGTACGCGTTCCGTGTTAGACACGATCGCGGCGTGTAAAGGAGTTCACCGATTTGACGAAATAGCACATGTCGACGTCGGTATTGTGACCGGCGCCAACAAGTTTTTCCTCGTTCCGGACGACGTCGTGAGCCGATACAGGCTACAGAAATGGGCGCATCCGATGTTTGGGCGCAGCGAGCATTGTCCCGGCATAATCTACGATCACGAGCAACATCTGGCGAATATCACGAAGGGAAATCCCACAAATTTCCTTTGGTTTCATGAATCCGCACCTAGAGTGGAGCAAGGTGCGGAGGATTACATTAAGCTCGGAGAGAGCCAGAATATCCACACCAGGTATAAGTGCCGTATGCGGTCGCCCTGGTACAGCGTGCCTTCTGTTTATGCGACGGAGATAGGCATGCTCAAGCGTTCGCATGACACACCGCGTCTCATTCTGAACAATATCGGGGCATTCACAACCGATACTGCATACCGGATACGCTCGCTCGAAGTGCCGAAGGAGACTCTAGTCGGTTGCTTCGTCAATCCGCTCACGGCGTTAAGCGCCGAGGTCGAAGGGCGGCATTACGGTGGTGGCGTCCTTGAGCTAATACCCTCGGAAATAGAGCGGTTGCTCGTTCCACTGCCCCAAGACGTACGTGTTGACCCTAAGATCCTCGATTGCGACATCCGCAACCTGACTACTCACCGCGTGCTTGCACGACAGAGTAAAATCGTACTTGGCGCGCTTGGTATATCTGAGTCCGACCAGGAAACGATTCTCGAGGGTTGGCGTGTGCTTCGAGACCGCCGCCAAAGATCGACGAGCCAGCCGCTAGGTTCGGAAGATCAACTCCCCTTCGACATTACGTAGTTGGAGCTCTTCCAGCTGCGCTACTTTGCCGCCGCCGCGCGCCGCCTCCACTTCACGCGGGCGGCGCAGGAGTGCTGCGTGGCCCAGCCCTCGCTCTCGCAGCAGATCGCCAATCTGGAGCGGGAACTGGGCGCGCCGCTATTCGTGCGCCAGGGCCGCGGCGTAGCGCTCACCGATGCCGGGCGGGTGATGCTCGAGTATGCGGAACGCATCCTGGCGGAGGAGGAGGCCGCGAAGCGCGCGATCCAGGAGGTCCTCGGCGTCAAGCGGGGCCAGATCGCGATCTGGACGCTGCCGACGCCCGGGCAGCACCTGCTGCCGCCGCTGCTCGCCGCGTACCGGCGGCGGTACCCGGACATCGCGGTCTCGCTGCGGGAGGTCGCGCCGGCCCGAGCCATCGCCGAGGCTATTGCGTCCGGCCGCGCGGACCTGGGCATCGTGCACCAGCCGTACGAGGTCGAGGGGCTGGAGGAGCGGGCGCTGCTGCGCGAGGAGATGGCGCTGGTAGTGCCGGAGGGGCACCCATTTGCCGGCCGGACCGGGCTTGCGCTTTCGGATGCTGCCGCGGAAGATTTCGTCTGGGTCTCCGAGGGCGCGACCGAGACGCATCCACTCTACGCCGCCTGCCTGGCCGCCGGCTTCGCGCCGCGCATAGTCTGCCTGAGCGGGAGCGCGCAGGGCATGCAGGCGCTTGTCGCCGCCGGCATGGGGATCGCGCTGCTCCCGCGCCTAGCCATCCACCCGCCCGACGGCGCCGTCGTCGTAGAGCTGGACGAGCCGCGTCCCGGCCGCACCCTCGTCGCCATCTGGCGCGCCGACCGCATCTCGCACGCCGCCAGGGCGTTTATTGGGGAGCTTGGCGTGTAGCGGCTAGGACCGGCGGTATTGGCGGTTCGGTGTTCAGGTTTGCAGGTATTCGGGTATTCAGGACGCGTGGCGCCTGGCGCCAAGTCTTCCTGAACACCTGAATACCGAACACCTGAACACCCAACACCCTACTTCTCGTACTGGAACACGAGCTGGGGCAGCGTGCCGATGGGCTGCGAGAGGTCGAGGCCGCTTATCTCCCCGGCCTGCTCGCGGAACCAGACGTCGAAGGGCGAGGTCGATTCGGCCAGGCTTGCGAAGACCGCCTCCGGGTTCGGCGCTTCGAAGGAGACGATGAGGAAGTCGCCCATCGGCGTGGACTGGAGATGCCAGGTCTCCCAGGCGACGGACGTCTGCGATTCGGCGTACTCGGCCTTTCGGGGACCGCTGAGCGCCTTTGCGAACTCGAAGAGCCGCTCGCGCTTGCCGGGTAGTATGGGAAACATGATGGCCGTGTGTGCCATTGTGGAGCTCCTTGTGCGGCCGCAAGTGCAGCCCGACCGGTGTTTGCCGGGACGGCGGCCGGACGTCGGACTTCGGCCCGAATACGCGGAAGGCCTCGTCGCTGACGCTCCGGCGCCGCCCTGCATCTCCACTATGGCTCCCAGGGCTTCAGAAACCCTTCAGGCGGTACGCGTGCCACCTTCGACAACCGAAGAAGCCGGCGAAGACTGCCTCGGTGGAGCGCGGAATATGACCGGATTTACGGCCCTGGCAAGCCGGACTCCGGGCAGCGTGCCAATCGCGCGCGCTAGGCTGGAACCGGCGTCTCGGCGCCGTGGACTACCGCAGATGTTTCCGGCTCCTTGAAGGTTGCAAGATATGCGAAGGCACACACGAGCGTCGTCACCGTAGGCAATATGAACACCGGCGCCCAGTCCGTGACGCCGCCATGCGTGAATCGCTGCTGTACCCAGCCGCTGAAGAAGCTTCCAAGCACGTTGCCGATTCCGAGTGTGACGAACGTGAGAAGGCTTTGGGCACTGGCTCGAACATCCTTCGGTGCAACGCGGTCGACGTAGAGTTGCTGAACGACCATGACGAATGCGTAGCCAAATCCGTGCAGGCCGAGCGAGAGCACCACGAGCCACATCGGCTGGCCAATGGCAAATATCAGATACCTGAGCGGCCACGCGAAGCTGCCGACCAGGAGACACCACTTCATACCCTTTCGCGGCAGCCACAGTGGCAGCAGCGCTGCCAGGGCGCCGATCTCGGTGAACTGGCTGATGCTCTTGGTCACCGGAATCAGAATATGCGGGATCGTCTTGCTCTCCAGAAACTGGCCGGACAGCCCGTAGAAGAACATGAACTCGGTAGCGGCAAAGAACGAGATAAACATGAAGACGCCGAAGCCGGGCACGGTCTTGAAGAGCGAAAATGCCTTGCGAATGGCCAAAGGATCCGACTTGGTCGCCGATGACGGCGGAGTATTCGGCAGCGTCAGCGAGTAGATCGCCATTGCCACGCCCAGGATTGCAGCCAGCATCATCTCTGGAATCGGACCGGTCACGCCCTTCGGATCCGCGTGGGTCCACGTCATAAACCCGGTTAACGCGAATGCCGCCGCGATCCAGCCGATCGTGCCGCCAGTGCGCACCCACGAGAATTCCCGCTCGCGCGAAGCCTCGTCGCCGCCGCTCTTGTCTATGTGGTAGAACGCGATCGAATTTGTGATTCCGAGGCCCGGCGCGAATAGGAGCGCCCAGATCAGCATCCACGTGAAGAGCCCTGAACCGGTCGTCTGCTGTGCCGTCATGTAGGCCGCGCCTGCCGCGAGCAAGTGCGTAATCGCGAGGAATATCTGGCTCGGCATGAACCGGTCCACCAGTTGGCCGCCCAGAAACGGAGTGATCGCGCAGCCCAGCCAGAGGGCCGCGTAGACGTTACCGACCTGCTGCGGCTCAACGTGGCGATTAATCAGCGTCGCGCTGAGAATTGGCATCCACGCCCCCCAGACAGCGTACTGGACGAACATCATGACGAACAGGCGTATCGCCGTCGCCGTTCGAGACGACATAAGGTGCCTCCAACAGAATAATCTCGGTATTTCCCTGCATGTGGTCGCTTTTCCTCCCGTGGGTTCGATGGCTGGGTGCGTTCCTTCGGCGCAAATTCATATCACCGTGCGTTCGCTTTCACTGGGTATACTTGGGACACGGGTTTGCGGGTAATTTGCGATACGGGTCGATGGTTCGCTGCCGGCGGGCGCCCGCCGGGGCGGAAAGGAGTCGTCGATATGCGGATGCGGAATCGCGGCCTTGCAGCCGCTGCGGGGTTTGCGGCGCTGGCCGTCCTGCCGATGGCGCTGGCCGGCTGCGCGGGCGGAGGCGGTGAAGCTGCGGCAGACCGGGCCACGAGTATCAGCGGCGTGTTTGAGGGCAGCCAGACGCAGACGCGCGCGGTGGGCGATACAGGCGCCGTCGACATGGACATCAAGCCGGCTGGATCATCTCTGTCCGGTGTTGGACGGCTCACGCTGAACAGCCAGGTATTCACCGGACCGATCAGCGGCACGCGATCCGGCAATTCCGCGGTGATCGACGTGGCCTACGGCGGATACGGCCCGGCCGAATACAACGTGACGCTGAGTGGTACGAAGCTGACCGGGTCGTACAGTCACACGGCCACGGGGGGCGCCGCCGACGGCGGGACGATCACGCTCGCGGGCGACTTGGGAGTTTCGTCCCCGACGATTATGGGCACCTCGACGGGGACGACCACCGATTTCGGCTTCCCGGCAAGCCCGTTCAGCGTAACCTTGGTTCAGAACGGCGACAACGTGGCTGTGTCCGGCATCTATAACGGCGCCAACTTCACGGGTACGGGCGTAATCATCGGGTCGAAGCTGACCTTCAGCACGGTCCTCGCCGATACGACGACGGTCACGTTCACCGGCGATGTCGGATCCAACCGCATGTTCGGCTCCTATAATATCAACGCCACGGACGGAACCCTGGTCAATCACGGCCTGTGGGTCGTGGGCCGGTAGCCGGCTGCGGGGCCACGATTTGCCGGGCATCGAGACGCGCGCCGCCATTTCACGGTGGCTTCACGGTGGCTTCGTATACTCCTTCTCATAAGCTGCGTCCAGCACGCGGCGCCGTCCCACATAGGGCCGGAACGGGAAGGAGACGTGAACATGGCAGGATGGACACGCGGCCTGGGCGCCGCGGTGGCATGTGCGGCAATTATCGCTTTGGGCTCCGCGCTGGCGGGCTGCGGCGGCGGGGGCGCCTCGTCGAACGGCCACGGCGGAACCGGCGGCAGCGGCGGAACGACCCCGAAGTCGGCGACCGGCGTCTACCGCGGCACCGAGAAGCAGACGCGCGCCGTCGGCGATACTGGCACGGTCGAGCTAGACATGACCCAGGCCAGCGGAGGCGCGTCGCTTTCGGGGACGGGCCGGCTGACGCTGAACGGCCAGGTCTACACCGGCCCGATAACCGGGGCCGTGACCGGCGCCAATGCCACTTTCACCGTGGCATACGGTACCTACGGCGCGGTCCAGTATACGGTCGCTCTCTCCTTCAGCACTACCTCCGGGAACACAATGACGGGCACTTTCACGCATACGCTTCCCGGCGGCGGCACGGAGGGCGGGACCGTTACGATAAGCCAGGAAATTGGAACCCAGACCGTTACGATCTCGGGCAACTACGGCGGCACGTACCAGGATAGCGCATCGACGGACGGGCCGAAGCAGCTGAGCGTGACGTTCGTTCAGAACGGCAACAATCTGATGGTGACCGGCTCGGCGAACGGTGATGGATTCACGGGTACTGGAACCATCATCGGATCCAGCATCACATACGGCACGGTTTCCAACGGTGCGGGTACGGCGACCTTCACCGGCGCTGCGATTGCGGACGAGATCACCGGCTCGTATACTGCCACCGCGTCGGACGGCAGCGGCGACATGACGAGCGGCTCCTGGCTGGTCTTCAAGACGCGGTAGAGGGCGCGCGTTCTCCGGGGGCCGGCGGCCCGCCGCCGGCCTCCCTTGCCGCTTCCTGGAGGCTCATGCGGCCGCCAATGGCCCACTCGCGCGCAAGCGCCGCCTCGCCGAGAACGGCGCGGGCACGTTCGCGCAGGAGACCGCGCTCCACGTCTTCGATTTCGGACGTGCGGACTCCCGTCCTCGCGTAGATCGCCTCCGCCGCGCCGAGCAGTCGCGCCGCCTTCGTCGCCTCGCCGCAGCGAACCGCGTCCTCCGCCAGGCCGACGAACACCGAGGCTAGTCCTGCGGCGCCGCCCGTGGCGATCCAGACAGGGAGGCTTCGCAAGTACTCCTCCCTTGCCCCCGCGGCATCGCCGGTTTGCGCAAGGACATTAGCGAGATTGACCCTGGCCGTCGCAACGCCGACTTCGTCACCCAAATCTTCGCGGAGCGCAAGACTCTCCCGCTGAAGTGCACAGGCTTCCGTGTATCTGCCGAGCCGCATCTCTATGTTGCCGAGATTGCTTAACGTGGAAGCGATGCATGCGCGGTCCTCCAACCGTCGTCGGATTGCAAGGCTCTCGTGGAGCGCGGGACGGGCTCCCTGATAGTCGCCTTGGGACGTGCGAATGCACCCGATAGTGTTCAGGACGCCGGCCAGCCTCCATTCGTTACCGATCCGCCGGGTCAACTGCTCGGCCTCCGCGTGCAGCCGAAGGGATTCCGCGTAGTCGCCGCGCTCGAGCGCAACGACGCCGAGATTCGAGAGCACCGCGATCAGCCCGTTGGCGTTGCCGGTCTCCCGGTGGATGGCGAGCGCCCCCGTATACCGCGCAACGGCCACCGCGAAGTCGCACTGCGTAGCCGCAAGCACGCCTGCGGTCGTCATCGCCCCGGCGCGGACCTCCGGCGAGCCGCGTCCCTCCACGGCGGCAAGTGCGGCTTCGGTCCGCCTCCGGCCCTCCGCAAGATAGCCGCGCTGAAGCCAGAACCGCATCAAGTAGCCGGAAAACCGCAGAGCCATCTCGAACTCCGCGTGTCCGAGCGCCCAATCCTGCGCGGCGCGCAGGTTTTCGAGCTCCAGCTCCAGCCGCTCCAGCCACTCCTTGGCGCCCGCACCGAGGAGTCTTGGATCGGCCTCCTCCGCAAGGCGCAGGAAGTGCATCGCGTGGCTGCGGCCGAGCGTGGTTCGCTCGGCTCTCGTCAACTGATCTTCGGCGAATTCGCGGAGACTGTCCGCCATACGAAAGCGAATCCGGTCCGGCGTCGATTCCAGCGAAATAAGCGAGCGGTCACGAAGCTGCGCCAGGTACTCGACGCACGCCGGTTGCGCGCACACCGCCTCCGCGTCCTCGGCGAGCCACCCGCCCCGGAAAACAGACAGCGCCTTGAAAAGCGCCTTCAGCTCGGCCGTGAGCAGATCGAAGCTCCACTGGATCGCCGCGCGCAGCGAGCTGTGCCGAGGGTTGCGCGCTCCCGCGCGGCTGGCGAGCCAGTCCAGGCGCTCCGCGATGCGCTCCAGGATCTGCGATGGCGTGAACGAGGCGGCGCGCGCCGCCGCGAGCTCAAGGGCGAGCGGCGCGCCTTCGAGTCGGCTGCAGATGCCGGCGACGGCCGCCGCGTTGCCACGCGTCACCTGGAAGTCCGGCAGCACGCGCTGCGCCCTGTCGACAAAGAGCTGGATGCTTGGCGACTCCATCAAGCCGGCGAGCGACGCGGCCGCCTCCGGCAACGGCAGGGGCGGAAGCGCCAGCGCCAGCTCGTCCGGCATTCCCAGCCGCCTCCGAGACGTGACAAGCACGCAGAGGTCCGGCAGCCGGTCTAGCAGCCGCCGCACCGTCTCCGCGCCACCGGCCGCAACCTGCTCGAAGTTATCCAGAATCAGCACCGGCGGCGATTCGACCGCAACGCCGGGCGCCCCGTTCGCCTGCGCGGAGGCAAGGAAGCGGATCGCCTGCTCCAGCGGGTCCTCCTGCGGATTGACGGCGATCCGGAACACCCGGACGATCTCGTTCGCGATCTCCCGTGGATCATTGAGCGATGCCAGCGAGACGAACCAGATGGAGTCGGACGCGCTCGCCGCCAGCCGCCGACCCCACTCGACGGCCAGCCGCGTCTTCCCGACGCCGCCGCGGCCCGTGACCGTAACGAGCCGTTCGCGGCCGGATGCGCCGCGACCCTGGATCAGCAGGTCCAGCTTTGAAAGCTCCGCCCCGCGCCCGAAGAACCGATCGTACGGGAGCGGCAGCGACGCCTGTCGGCCCGTGGCGAGCGGCGAGACAGGCGACTCGGCCGTTTGTTGCGCCGAGCCCGCCGGCGCTGCCGCAGGGTGGGCAGTGGGGCGCCGCGCGGGCGCTGCGGCGGCCGCAGGCGCATCTGGGGTCTTGGTCGGGGCTGAGGGCGGCTTGACCGAGATCGCGGGCGCCGCACTCCCCGCAGGGAGCGGCGCTCCGCCCGGCGCGCTTGCCCATCGGGTCGGATCCGCCTCGTCGGGCCGACCCGCGCGATCCGGCTGATCTTCCACATTCGGCGGAACTGCGTAAGCCGGCCGCGCGATAGAGCCGCGATCCACCGGGATCAGAGCCGCGATTTCGGCGCGCAGGCGCTCGGCTCGCGTATCGATGGCCGGCCCGAACGCCTCGCGAAGCACTATTTCCATGTGGTCAAGGAAGCGCAGTGCCTGCTCGGGCCGGCCAGCGCGGGCCGCCAGCCGCACGAGCCGGGCGTGCGCCTCCTCGTTAAGCGGATTGAAGCGGCAGAGCCGCTGCGCGGCCCGGATTGCGCCGTCCACGTCGCCGGTCTGGCGGCACAGATCCGAAAGTTCGGCGAGCGCCTGCTCACACTGCTCCCCGATCCTGGCGCGGATCGGCGCGAAACACTCCTCCGGGAATCCTGGCAGCAGCTCCCCCGCGCAGAGCTCCGTGGCCGCGGTAAGCAGCGCGCGCCTGCGCTCCGGCGTGGGCGGGTCCGCCGCGTCGCGCAAGGCCGCCTGGAACCGCTGGACGTCCGTGACAATCGCCACCGGATTAAGGCGCGCGGAGATTCGGCCGGCCTCGATCACCGATCCTGCCGGCACGCCAGGCGGCTCCAACTGGCGGCGCAGCGAGGCGAGCGCCGTTCGCAGACTCGAGCGGCCGAGCTCGGGGTACGCGTCTGGCCAGAACAGCGCCACAAGGTGCTCCCGCGAGTGCGACGTCCCGGGCTCGATCGCGAGCCATGCCAGCAGCGATGCCGTGCGCTGCGTCGAAAACCGCGGAACGTCGCGGTCGCCGCAGCGCACACGGAATCCGCCGAGCATCTCGATTGTCCAGGCGCTCTCCAGCAATGGCTTCCTCGGCGTGCCGTCGTCCAGGAATCTGCCGCCGGCCGCAGGAGCCAACCTCTGACATGTCGGACCGGTGGGTCGCGCTGGGCTGCGGCGGCGGGGTGCCGCACACGTAATGATACTCCGTAGGACTGCATCCGCACAAACGGTCCGCTGGCGCCGGCGCGCAGGACCGGCATTCGCGAAGCCGGCGATGTTAGGTAAAATAGTCTCGTAGAACTGCCGACGTATAGTCAGGGCTCATTGCGGTCACGGTTAGCGTAATCGAAGCCGATTGCCGATCCTAGCGATCCGGCAGCCGGCCTATCGGCGCGTCGCGCCGGAACACGGATTCAAGGTAAACCGGTTTATGGCTCTAACAGAACTCCCGAAGCTGATCGACACCCTGCCCGGCATCCAGGAGATCGCGAAATCTCTGGCAGGATCGGGAGGCGTCGCCGCCATCGATGGGCTGGCCGGTCCGGCGAAGGCGTTCGCCCTGGCCGGACTCGCGGCGAAGGTGGATCGGCCGCTGCTCGTCGTGACCTATTCGCAGGAGGCGGCGCAGCGGCTGTGGGACGACCTCGTCCGCTTCGGCGTGCCCGCGGAGCGGGCCTGCGTCCTGCCGGCGTCGCAAGGCTTTTTTCTCGAAGGCGACGTTACCGACTTCCGCGTCGTCGGCGAGCGGATCGCAGCGCTGATGACCCTTTCGCGTTCCGGCCCGACGATCGTGATCGGCACGGCAGAGGCGGTGCTCCAGCGCACGGCGCCGCAGGACGAACTGCTGCCGCACGTCTTTACCTTGCGAGCCGACGAGACGATCGATTTCAACGATGTCGTGGGCCGCCTCGTCCGCATGGGCTACGAGCCGGCGAATACAGTCACGCGCCCCGGCGAGTTTTCGCGGCGCGGCGGCATTCTGGACGTTTTTCCGAGCACGTCGGACGATCCCGTGCGTATCGAGCTGTTCGGCGACGAGATCGAGTCGATCCGGCCATTCGATGTCGCGACACAGCGCAGCACTGGTCGCCATCCGTCCGTCGAGCTCGCTCCTGCACGCGAGGTGCGGCTCGCTCCGGAGCGCGTGCGCGCCGCCGTCGATACGATCAAGGAGCGGTTCAAGTCGCGCATCGCCGAGCTCGCCGCAGAGAAGAACCGGGAGGCGATAGAACGGCTGACCGACAAGGTCGAGGCGGACTTGGCGAGGCTTCAGCAATCGGCCTATTTCGACGGCCTGGAGCAGTACCTCCCGTATCTTGTCGGCGAGACGGTGTGCGCGCTGGACTACCTCCGGCCGGAAGCCGCCGTCGTCCTGGACGAGCCGAACCAGGTTTCTGACCACTGGACGCGCACTGCTGCCGAGGTGCACGAGGCCCGCGAGAGGCAGTGGAATCGTGGGGCATCCCTCGATTCCGAGATGGTCGCATGCCCCTACGCCCTGCTGGTGCGCGCCATCGCGGCGCGGAGCGCGCTCGTGCTCTCGCTGCTGGGCCGCGGCGTCGAAGGGCTGAAGATCGAGCGGCGAATCAGCGTGAACTCCGCCGCCCTGGACTCTTACCGTGGGCGGCTCGCCTCGCTGGCGGACGAGATCGGAACCTGGCTCGCAAACGAGTGCAGCGTCCTGCTGGTAACGGACCAGCCCGCCCGCGTCCGCGAAATCCTGGCGGAAATGAATCTGCCCGTGCGCCCTCGCGAGGAGCGGATCGGCCGTCGGCCCGGCCTCTACGTTACGGAGGGGCGGCTGCGCGCAGGCTTCACGATCTCCGACATCCGGCTCTACGTCATCACCGACGCCGAGCTGTTCGGAAGCGCCCGGCCGATCGTCCGAAGCCGGCGCGTGGCGGGCGGCGTGGCGATCTCCTCGGTGCTCGACCTCCGCGAGAACGACTTTGTGGTGCACATTCACCACGGGATCGGCACCTATCGGGGCTTGATCAAGCGCAAAGGCGATGGCGACAACCTGCGCGACTACATCGTGGTCGAGTACCAGGGCGGCGACCGCCTGTTCATTCCTGCCGACCAGATCGACCGCATTCAGCGATACTCCGGCGCGGACGGCGCAGCACCGCAGGTCAACAAGATCGGCGGCAACGAATGGCAGCGCACGACCCGGAAGGTGCGCGAGCAGGCACGCGAGATGGCAGGCGAGCTGATCAAGCTCTACGCCGCGCGCCAGCAGGCGCACCGGCCGAGCTTCGGGCCGGACACGAGCTGGCAGATCGAGATGGAGGAGGCGTTCCCCTATAACGAGACCCGGGATCAGCTCCGAGCGATCAATGACATGAAGGCCGATCTTGAGAAAGAGCAGCCGATGGACCGGCTGATCTGCGGCGACGTGGGCTTCGGCAAGACCGAGGTGGCGCTGCGCGGGGCGTTCAAGATCGTCACGGCGGGCAAGCAGGTCGCCGTCCTATGCCCGACGACCGTGCTCGCCGCGCAGCACCTGGCTACCTTCGCCGAGCGGCTCGCAGCGTATCCCATCCGCGTCGAGCTGCTCAGCCGCTTCCGATCGAAGGCGGAGCAGGCCAAGACGGTGCAGGGCCTGCAGCATGGGACAGTCGACGTCGTCGTCGGCACGCATCGGCTGCTGAGCAAGGACGTGAAGTTCAAGAGCCTCGGCCTTGTCGTCGTGGACGAGGAGCAGCGGTTCGGCGTCGCGCACAAGGAGCGACTGAAGCAGCTTCGGACGCAGGTCGACGTGCTGACGCTCTCCGCGACTCCGATCCCGCGCACGATGTCGATGGCGCTCTCCGGCCTGCGCGACATGAGCATCATCGAGGATCCGCCGGAGGGGCGAATTCCCGTCCTCACCTACGTCCGCGAGCACGACGATGACCTGATTCGCGACGCGCTGCTGCGTGAGCTGGAGCGCGACGGCCAGATCTACTTCGTCCATAACAAGATCGAGAGCATCTACCACGTCGCCGAGCACCTGCGCCGCCTCGTGCCTGACGCGCGCTTCGACATCGGCCACGGCCAGATGTCGGAAGATGACCTCGAGCGGGTGATGGAGGACTTCTACCACCACAAGTTCGACGTGCTCGTCTGCACGACGATCATCGAGAACGGCCTCGACGTGTCCAATGCGAACACGATCGTGATCGACAACGCGGACCACATGGGACTCTCGCAGCTCTATCAGCTCCGGGGCCGCGTCGGCCGCTCCAACCGCCAGGCCTACGCCTACCTGTTCTACCGGCGGCACAAGCAGCTTTCGGAGATCGCGGAGCACCGGCTGGCCGCCATGAAGGAGTTCTCGGCGCTGGGCAGCGGCTACAAGGTCGCCATGCGCGATATGGAGATCCGCGGCGCCGGCAACCTGCTGGGCGCGGAACAGCACGGCGCGATGGTGAGCGTCGGCTTCGACCTGTACTTCCAGCTCCTTTCACAGGCGGTTCAGGAAGTGAAGGGCGAGGAGGTCACGGAGGACATCCTGCCGCCCGTCGACCTGCCGGTCACCGCGCACATCCCCGGAGACTACATTCCGGGCGAGGCGGAGCGCATCTACTTCTATAAGCGGATGAGCGGCGTGCGAAACGTAGCGGACGTGGAGGACCTTCAGGCGGAGTTGGAGGACCGGTTCGGCGATCCTCCCAAGCCGGTGTGGACCGCTCTCGCGATCCTGCGGCTGCGGCTGCGGTGCAAGGAGATGGGCATCTCAGCGATCAAGGGCGACGTGTCGCAGATCGTGATCCGGTTTGCGCCGACTGTGCGGCTAACGCCGGACGCGGTCAAGATCCTTACGCACGCCTTCAAGGACCACCGGTTCACGCCCGACGGCGTCATCGTCCCGATCACCAATACCAGGGTGCTGCAGCAGGTCGAGGACACCGTGGGGACGCTGGAGCGCGCGTTCGGCTTCCAGCGCCCGCCTGCCGCCAACGGCAGCCGCGGGACGGGCGGCCAATCCACTCCGACGCGTCCCGCGGGACCCAGCAAGAAATACGCCTGGTAGTATGAGGGCGCTCGGTAGGAGGTGCGCGATGCGAAGCCCGTTTCCTGGAATGGACCCGTATCTGGAAGACCCGGCCCGATGGCCCGGCGTCCACAACCTGCTCATAACCTACGTGTGGGAAGCCGTGATGAGCGTGCTCCCAAGTGGATACAACGCCGCGGTGGAGCAGCGCTGCTACGTCGTCGGTGCGATCGGCGAGTTCATCCCCGATATTACGGTTCACCCCGGCATCCGAGTGACCGCAGAAACCAACACAAGCGTGCTCACCCCGGACGAGCCGCTGCTGTTTCGCGCCGGACCGGTCGAGGTTCGCGAGAACTACGTCAATATCGTCAGGAGCTCGGACGGCGCGCGCGTAATCACTGCGATCGAAATACTCAGTCCCTCGAACAAGCGTGTAAGGACGGCAGGTCGCAGGGCATACCTGAAGAAACAACAGGAGACGCTTCGCTCACGGACGCACCTCGTGGAGACAGACCTGCTTCGCGCCGGAGATCATACCATCGCGCTCCCATCACAAATGCTGCGTCACGCGCCACGCTGGGACTATCTGGCGTGTTTAACGCGATCGATTCCGGACGGTAAGAGCGTTCGGCGCGAGTTCGCCGTCTGGCCCAGGACAATACGCGAGCGCCTGCCCGTGGTCTCGGTGCCGCTGGACCGCGGCGACCCCGACATAGTGCTCGACGTCCAGGCAGTAATCGACAAGTACTACGAGGTTGGGCGCCTCGCGGAGCACACCGACTACTCGATGGAGCCGTATCCGCCGCTTGAGGAGCCCGACCGGCAATGGGCTGAAGCGCTCTTACGCGAGAAGGGCGTCCGCAGGTGATGCGGGCGAATTGAGGTAGAATAGTAGGGTGGTAAATCCGCCTCGTGCTTGGCGGCGTCGCGCTTGCGCCGTTAAAGGGCGCCAGGGGGAGACGAGACGGACGAGAGGAAGTTGTCGGATGGCTAATACCACGGTCGAACGGACCGCCGAGGATGACATTCTGGGGCACGATCTCCAGCACATCTACCGCACGATGCTCCTGACGCGCCGGCTCGAAGAGTCGGTATACCGCAAATTTCACGAAGCGAAGATCGGCGGCTACCTGCACCGTTACGACGGCATGGAGGGCCTGGTAGCCGGAATAATCCCCCTTCTAGAGCTCCCCGGCGACTACGTTCTGTCCACCTACCGCGACCACGCGCACGCGATCTTCTGCGGCACGCCGGCCAAGGAGGTGCTGGCGGAGCTGATGGGCCGCGCCACCGGCTGCGCGGCCGGCAAGGGCGGGTCGATGCACCTTACCGACCCGGTCCGTGGCTTCCTCGGCGGCGACGGTATCGTGGGCGGCCCCGTCCCGGTATCGCTCGGCGTGGGATACGCGCTCAAGTATCGGAAGTCTCGTAACATCTGCGTCTGCTACTTCGGCGACGGCGCGATGAACCAGGGCGGAGTCCACGAAGCATTCAACATGGTCGGGCTGTTTCGCCTTCCGGTCTTGTACGTGCTGGAAAACAATGGCTACGCAATGGGGACCTCGCTGCAGCGCTCCACCGGCCAGACGGACTTCGTGCTGAAGGCCGAGGCGCATGGCATCGCCGGTGAGCGTGTCGACGGCATGGACGTCTTGCACGTCCTGAAAGTGGCGCGCAAAGCGATCGACCGGATGCGAGATACCGGCGAGCCCTACTTCCTACAGATCGATTGCGAGCGGTTCGTCGGCCACGGGATCGGCGACGACAACACGAAGGCCTGGACGACCTACCGCACTCAGGCGCAGATCGACGAGGCGCGCAAGCGAGACCCCATCGTGCTCCTCTACAACGCGCTGAGCGCACGCGGCCTGCTGTCCGATGCGGACGCCGAGCGCATGGACGCGGAAGTGGCCGCCGAGATCGAGGAGGCCATCGCCTTCGCCGAATCCAGCCCCGAGCCTCCGCTCGACAGTTTATACGAAAACGTTTACAGTTAAGGATTAGGCAGTCGTCAGCCGGCAGACGGGCGTGGTCTTCCGATTTCCGACTGCCTGATGCCGATTGACGGAGTTCAACGCATGGCGACAATGCGCTACCAGCAGGCGCTTCGATTGGCGATGACGGAGGAGATGGAGCGCGATCCGGACGTGTTCCTCTGCGGCGAGGAGGTCGGGCAGTACCAGGGGACCTACCGCGTTACCGAGGGCATGCTCGACAAGTTCGGTCCGCGCCGCGTCGTCGATACGCCGATCAGCGAGATCGGAATCGCCGGCATGGCGACCGGTTCGGCGATGGTCGGCCTGCGGCCGGTCGCGGAGTTCATGACGTGGTCCTTCGCCCTGGAGGCGATGGATCAGCTCGTCAACCACGCAGCGAAGATCACCTACATGTCCGGCGGGCGCATTCGGTGCCCGGTCGTCTTTCGCGGGCCGGCCGGCGTAGGCACGCAGCTCTCCGCGCAGCACTCGCAGAGCATGGAATCGTGGTACGCTCACACTCCCGGATTCAAGGTCGCTATGCCGGCGACCGCGACCGACGCGAAAGGACTTCTCAAGACCGCGATCCGGGACGACAACCCGGTCATCTTCATGGAGCACGCGGGCCTCTACGGACTGCAGGGCGACGTGCCGGACGACCCGGAGTACCTCGTGCCCTTCGGCAAGGCCGCCGTGCGGCGCGCGGGCGTCCACTGCACGCTCGTCTCCTACTCGCGAGGCGTCCACCTCTGCCTGAAGGCGGCCGAGCGGCTCGCGGCCGAGGGGATCGACTGCGAGGTGATAGACCTTCGGACGCTGGTCCCGCTCGACATGGACACCGTACTTGAGTCGGTGCGGAAGACGCACCACGCCGTCGCCGTCCATGAGGAGTGGCGCAACGTCGGCTTCGCCGCGGAGCTCTCGGCCCGCATCCACGAGCAGGCCTTCGACGACCTGGATGCGCCGGTCCTCCGCGTCGCCGGCGCCGACGTGCCGATGCCGTACGCCAAGAACCTCGAGCGCGCCGCTATCCCAACCGACAACGACGTAATCGCCGCCGTAAAGAAGACACTGGCGTAGGAGCAGCTATGGCAGAGGTCCGGATGCCCAAGATGGGCGACGGAATGGAGCAGGGCACGATCAACGCATGGCTTAAGCGGGAGGGCCAGCAGGTCACTTCCGGCGAGTCCATTGCGGAGGTCGAGACCGACAAGGCGAACGTCGAGATTCCCGCGTACGAGTCGGGCGTACTCACCAAGATCGTCGTGCAGGTCGGCCAGACGGTGCCCGTTGGAGAAGTGATCGCCGTGATCGGCAGCCCTGGCGGCGCCTCCAACGGATCGCAGCCCTCGGCCGCTTCGGCCGAGTCCGATAAGGCGAATGGCGCGTCCGCCAAGGCAGCCCCGGCGGCGGCGGAGAAGGCGAACGGAGCCGGCGCCGCACCGGTGCAGTCCGCGCCGAAAGGGGCCGCGCCCGCGCCACCCTCCGCCGAGCGCGTCAAGAGCTCGCCACTGGCCCGCCGCATGGCGAGCGAGCTCTCGATCGACCTGGCCCGCGTGACGGGGACCGGCCCGGGCGGGCGGGTGGTGGAGCGCGACATTAAGGCGTTCCAGGAGAACCATCCGGCGGGCGTCGCTCCGCCGACCGCAATGCCGGCCGCCACGGCCGAGGCCGCGCCGGCGCAGGAGAGCAGGCCGAGCAAGATGCGCGAGGCGATTGCTCGCCGCACCGTGCTCAGCAAACAGACGATCCCGCACTTCTACGTGACCATGATCGTAGAGATGGACGCGGCGCAGGCACTGCTGTCCGGGCTGAATGCCGGCGCCGAATCCAAGATCACAGTAAACGACCTTATTGTGAAGGCGTGCGCGGTTGCGCTCGCCCGCGTCCCGGAGGTGAATGCCACCTGGACGCCGGAAGGCACTGTCCGCCGGTTCGCGGAAGCTCACATCGGCGTCGCCGTTGGGATCGACGACGGCCTCATCATCCCCGTGATCCGCGAGTGCCATGCGAAGACGCTGCGCCAGATATCTGCAGACGCGAAGCTGCTGATCGGCAAGGCGCGCAGGAACCAGCTGACGCCGGCGGAATACAGCGGCGGCACGTTCAGCGTGTCCAACCTCGGCATGATGGGCGTCGACGAGTTCACGGCGATCATCAACCCGCCGGAGGCGGCCATTCTTGCGATCGGCACGATCGCCCGAGAGCCGGTCGTCGGCGACGGCGATCAAGTCGTGATTCGCTCCCGCATGAAGATCACCATCTCGGCGGACCACCGCCTCTGCGACGGCGTCATCGCCGCCCGCTTCGTGCAGGAGGTCAAGAAGGCGCTCGAAGCCCCGCTCTCGCTGCTCTCCTGACCGTGCTACGCGGCGCGCACCGGGACGGGGAACGTCACGAGGACACGCGCGCCGCCCTCCAGCCGGTTCTCGAAGCTCGTCTGCCCCTGCAGGTCCATCTGAACCAGCGCCTGCACCAACTCCAGACCGGTGGTCGTCGATTCGCCGGGATCGAACGCCTCGCCGAATCCCGGACCGGCATCGCAAACCTCCAGCTTTGCGGCGCCGTCGTGAACCGCCAGCCCGACCGATATTTCGCCGCGGCCGTGCTTTACGGCGTTGGAGATCAGCTCGTTCACGACG
>DATGJU010000663.1:0-3895 GCA_035295045.1 Chthonomonadaceae bacterium | reverse complement strand
ATGGTGAGCCGTTACCTCGCCATCTAGCTGATAGGCCGCAAGCCCCTCCGAAAGCCATAAATGATTTAATCACCAGGAGATGTCTCCCGGTGGCCACATCCGGTATTAGCGCCTCTTTCGAAACGTTATCCCGGTCTTTCGGGCAGGTTGCTTACGTGTTACGCGACCGTTCGCCGCTGGGATTGCTCCCCGCTCGACTTGCATTTCTTAGGCACGCCGCAAGCGTTCGTCCTGAGCCAGGATCAAACTCTCCATCAGAGACTCTGATGTAAACCCGACGACCGAAGTCGCCGGGAACGTTAACTGGTTAAACCAGCGTGATCCCGACCCGACGTATGAAGTTACTTATGGCACGCAAGACACTTCGAAACAGAGTCCACACAAAACGTCTTCACGTGACTATCAAGGTCCGCAGGTCGGCAGGTCCGCTTTGGGTTCCCGGCTCGACAGCAGTGTAGTATAACATACAGGTTGCGCCGTGTCAAGGGGTTTCTAACCATTTTCCCCCGACGGCGCAAGCGGCTCAGTCCGGACGTTAAACCGGTTCATCGCCGTCTCAAATCCTTCCGTCACCGCGCACTCCACCGCCTCCGACGCGCGGACCACGGCCTCGTCGATCAGCGCGCGCTCCCCGCTGGCGAAGCGCGAGAGCACGTGCCCGATCAACCGGCCGGAGCGCGCGGCGCCCACGCCTATCCGGATCCGCGGAATCTCGTCCGTCCCGAGAAGCTGGATGATGTTGGCCATGCCGTTGTGGCCGCCTGCCGAGCCCTTCGGCCGGAGCCGCAACTGGCCCGTAGCAAGCGCGACATCGTCGTAAACCACCATTATCTCCGCGGCCGGTACACGGTAGTAGCGTGACAGCGCGGCGACCGCCTCGCCAGACAGGTTCATGTAGGTCATGGGACGGCACAGCATCACCCGGTGGGAGCCGATCGCGCCGTCTCCGATAACGCTCTGCATGGTGCGCTTGCCGACCGCGATGCCCTGCCGCGCTGCGATCCGGTCGATGACCTCGAAGCCGACGTTGTGCCTGGTTCCAGCGTACTCCTGGCCGGGATTGCCAAGGCCGACTATCAGTTTCATTACCTGCTCCATTCCGCAGACTGCCGACATATTCTGCCACATGTCCTGTCGATGCGCCGGAGCTGCCTGGGAAATCCATCAGCTGCCGCCCGCGCCGAAAGCCGCCTCCGCGCGTAAGCGTTAAGGTTGAGGTACTATCTCCGCACGCGACCGCTGGAACGGCGGGGCCTGTCGAGCGGCATCGGTGGCAATTGCGGCAGTCGGTACCGCGCGTACTTGCCGATATGCCGGATCGCTGAAACGCGCGCTCTTCGATTCGCGTACGAACAGATGAGCCGCGGCCACGGCACGCGATGCGGAACGCGCCCGGCCCGCGCCGCCAGATCCCGTCTCTGTCCAGTTTCGCCCGCTTCGACTCGTCGACGACGCCGGGGGCACGCCGGAGAGTGGAATGCCATCGCCATCGCAGCAGCGCGTCCTGAAGGACCGGCGGACCAAGAACCTTACACGCCGCCTCAAGCCCGGCGACATTGCGGTGATCCACCATGCCGACCTCGACACGACTGCCGCGCACGCGCTGATCGAGTGCCGCGTATCGGCAGTGGTCAACGCCGCGCCGAGCATCTCGGGGAGGTACCCGAACCGCGGTCCCGCGCTCCTCCTGGACGCGGACATTCCGCTGATCGACGAGGCCGGCGACGCGGCGTTCGATCGGATCGCAGACAGCACGGCGGGAGTGATCGAGGGCGACAGCCTCCGAATGGCCGATGGCGCCTGCATTGCGGGAAAGCTGATGACGCCAGAGCGCCTGGCCGAGGCGATGGCTGCAGCCCGCGAAAACCTGAACACGGAGCTGGACCACTTCGCCAGAAACACGCTCGCCTATCTGGACAATGAAAAGGGTCTCCTGTTCGACCCGGTCGACGCTCCCCGCCTGCGCACGGGCCTGTCCGACCGGCACGTTTTGATCGTCGTGCGCGGCGAGGGATACAAAGCCGACCTGGCAATGCTCAGCGACTACCTGCTGGATGCGCGCCCGGTTTTGCTCGCTGTCGACGGCGGGGCCGACGCGCTACTGGAGGCCAAGCTCCGGCCGGACATTATCCTCGGCGACATGGACAGTGTGAGCGACTCCGCGCTCCAGTGCGGCGCCGAGCTGATCGTCCACGGCTACCCGCCCGGCGACGGTCGAGGCGCGCCGGGCCTGGCGCGTATCGAGCGGCTGGGTCTGCAAGCGGCCGTCTTTCGGGCGCAGGGCACCAGCGAGGATGTGGCCATGCTCCTCGCGGACGAGCTGGGCGCGCGTCTGATCGTCGCGGTCGGCACGCACTTCAGCCTCGAGGAGTTCCTGGACAAAGGCAGGGCCGGCATGGCGAGCACCTTCCTGACGCGGCTCAGGATCGGATCGAAGCTGGTGGACGCAAAGGGCGTCGCGCGGCTGTCCGAGCGGCAGCGACCCCGCTGGAGCGAGCTGCTGCTCTTGGTTTTCGCCTTCACCACGCCCATCATCGCCGTAACGGTCTTGTCGCCGATGGGCCAGGTGCTCATACGGTGGCTCGGCGTATGGCTCCAGCACATGGTGCACGGTCGCCACTAGGAGATCGCATTGGGCCCCGGCTTCAAGTACCACATCGTATCGATATCCGCAATCTTCTTCGCCCTTACGATCGGGCTCGTGGTCGGAAGCGTATTTGTCTCTCCGCAGTTTGCCAATCGCCAGCAGGCCGCGATCATCAGGCTGCAGCAGACGCTCAATTCCGACATGGAGGCCAACCGGAGGGAGATCAGGCAGTATGAGGAGACGGTCAAGACGCTCTCCCCGCTGGCGCTCAAGGGTAAGCTCGGCAGTTCAGGCGTGGCCATAATCCAGACCGGCGACTACCCGGAGGACGCCATCAGCGCCGGCAAAGCGATTGCGGTGGCGGAGCCGCGCACTATCGTTCACCTCGTGATCTCAAATTCGCTGGAGCGCAGCGAAGACGAGGTGCGCGCGGCTCTGGCAGACGCGCACGCGCGCAATGCGCTCATCCCGGACAGCCGCGACGCTTTGTGCCAGACGCTCGCAACCGTACTTGCCAAGGGCGATGCGGTCGAGCTGCCCCTGCTTCCACAGTGTGAGCGCGAGGGACTGATCCGACTTTCGCCGGACGATAACTATGCCGCGCCGATAAAGTACGCCGTGATCGTTGGCGGAAGCCGCACCGCCGACAGTACACGCGCCACGCGGGTCGATGCGCCGCTCATCCGGGCGCTGCTGAAACAGGGGATTTCCGTGGTCGCTTGCGAAGGTCAGAACGCAGCGGCGTCGGACATACCGTCCTACCGGCTCTTCCGCACGGAGATCTCGACCATCGATAACGTGGATTCGGATATCGGCCGCTGCGCGCTAGTGCTCGCGTTCGGCGGGCCGCCGACGCCGTACGGCGTAAAGGTGAGCGCCGAGCGGCTATTGCCTTCGGCTGGCGGCTCCGATTAGCCGGCGGGTCTGGGCTGCCATGCCGCCGCCGCCTGATCAGCACATCGCTCCGGGCCGGCGACGCGGATGATTTCGATACTCGTCCCTGCCTACAACGAGGCCGCCAGGATTGGCGAAACGGTGGATGCCTTGAGGCAGCTCGACCTCGGCGACGATACCGAGATCATCGTCATCGACGACGGATCTACGGACGGCACGTCGGCCGTCGCGGACGACGCGGGTGCGACTGTCGTCCTGCGCCAGCCGAATGGCGGAAAGGGAGCCGCTCTGCGCGCCGGCCTCGCGATCGCGTCCGGCGAGATCCTCCTTCTGATCGACGCCGACCTGGGAGCGACCGCGTCCGAGGCCGCCAGGCTGGCGCGGCCGGTGCTCGCCGGAACCGCGGACATGACG
>DATGJU010000662.1:0-9545 GCA_035295045.1 Chthonomonadaceae bacterium | reverse complement strand
GGAGCCATGGCCGGCCGCAATGCAGGCAGGACCGGACCAGGCGCCATCGCGGGAAGTAATGGGAGGGCGGCCGGCGCCGCTCCCGGACTGAACCGGGCACAGAGCGCCGCCCTCCAGGCCCGCAACGCTCTCGGCATGCGGACCCGGCTTCAGAACGGCGCCAACGGCATGCGGCATGCGCCGACCGCGCCGGGCGCGAACCCGGCGGCCAACATCGGCCGGCGAACTGCGGCAAACGGCCGAAACGCACCGGCGAACAACGGCGGGCGGACCGCCGCCAACGGCCTCTCAGCGCAGTCGGGCAGGCGCAGCGCGGCGAGCGGCGGCGCGGCGCGCGTAAACGGCGCGCAGGCACGCAATACCGCGCTGAACCGCCGTAACGGAGGCGCCGGCGCGGGCCAGGTGGCCGCGCGGCGGACCGCCGGCGCTGCCGGCGCGCGCAACCGCGGCGGATCGTCCCAGAGCCAACGCACCGCGGGCGGCGCCAGCTTCGCTCGCCGCACAGGCGGCGGCGGACGCGCGGCAAGCTCCTTTGGCCGGCAGCGGTCCGCCCAGAGCGCACCGCGCGCGCAGGCCCGCCGGTCGTTCCAGTCACGGCCGCAGATCGCGGCGCGTCCGCAGCGGCAGCAGCGCTCGTTCGCGCGGCCGGAGTTCCATCAGCGGCAGGCCGTTTCGCGGCCACAATCGTTCTCGCGACCGCAGTTCCAGGCGCGCCCGCAGCGGCAGGCCTTCTCGCGCCCGCAGCTCCAGAGCCGGCCATCGTTCCAGCGGCCGAACGTCAGCGCGCGGCCGGCCTTCACGCCGCACCAGCAGGCTGCGCCCCGCGTTTCGGCGCCGCAGCCCCGCGGCGGTGGGGGCGGCGGTGGCCCGCGCGGCGGCGGTGGGGGCGGGCCGCGAGGCGGCGGCGGCGGTGGTGGCGCCGGTGGCGGCGATCGCCATCACCATTAGCGCGCGCCGCTAAGTGACCGGGTGTTGAAGACACCCGACTCTAAAGTGCGGCCGTCCTGCGGACGGAAATGCCTGCCGGCGGCAGCGCGTCCGCGGGTCGGCCGCTTCTTGCAGCCGGGGATTTTCAATCTCCGGCCAGGCTGGCGACTAGCGCGCGGACGGAAAATGCCTGCCGGCGGCAGCGCGTCCGCAGTACGGCCGCCTTTTGCAGCCGGGGATTTTCAATCTCCGGCCCGGCTCAGCTCGCGGTTGAAGCGGATCGCGTAGTCCTCGGCGAACTTCTCCCTCTGCCTGCGTGGCAGGCATCGGCTTTCGGCTCCGGATCGCCAGCGCTCCTGGTATTGGACGTGGTGACCGATTTCGTGGATCAGCACGTGTCTTGCGATGAATTGCCGCAGGGCTTCGTCCGACCAGGCGCAGATCGCGGCGCCGTGCCGCCGCAGGATCCGCATGCCGAATTGGAGCTCGGGCAGAAAGCGGCGCTTGTAGTAGCCAGGGTCGGAGCGGCGCAGCGTGAATTTTCGCGGGGATCGGTAGGCATGCAGGACGATCACCGGCTCGGCCATCGGCGGCATGAAGCGGCAGTATATGCCGTATGCGTTACGACGGTCCGGGGGCGGCGGCGCGAGGCCGATCGCCCAGAGGCCCTCCAGGTCGTACTCGGGAACGAGGGCGAGCGCCTCGCGGATGTCCGCGATGGCGCATGGATACCGCAGACCTGGCTCCTCCGGGAGCGGCCGCTCGAAGACCGGAATGCGCGGACGGAAGTCGATTCTTTCCGCTTCGGGCGCGCCGGAGCCGGGGGTAGTGTAGGCGTAGAGATGACGCGCGATGGCTTCGCGGTAGGCGTCCGGGCGGGCGCGGCTCGGGCGGAGCGCGCAGAGGGCGTCCATGAGTCGCGGAAAGCGGCGCGCGTCCCGCGGATCGCAGGAAGGCGGCACGCACATGCGCAGGCACGGGCCTGCATCGGGTCGAAGCCGGTCCTCGCCGGGCGGGTCGCGGTCGGCCGGATCGCTTCGGCGCGGGCTCGGGACCGGCGCGGACGGGCGCGCCCGCTCGTCCGCTGCATCGCCCCGCGCCGGCTCGCATTCGGCGGCCTGCTCGCAGTGGCGAAAGTCGCGCGAGAGGGCCCAGGCCGCCCGCCACGTGCCGGCGCGGTCGGCGGCCCAGCGGCTCCAGAGGCGGCTGTGGCGGGCGCGTCCCTGCAGGTAGCGATGAATAAGATCGAGATACTGCTGGCGGGCCGCATCCAGCAGTACGCGTTGGTCGTCGGCCGAATTGCATGCGGGTGAACGGCCGGCAAGGCTGCCGGAACGATGGTCGAAACAGGTGTCGGGCGGCATGCGGGCCTTGTCCATTAGCCAGGGACGAGCCGGCGCGCGACGCGTTGGGAGCGCCTGCGAGGCCCGCCAGTAGCGTTGTTGGAGATGGATTTCCGGCTGAATGCCGGAGCTGCGCCCGTCTAAGCTATATCGTGGAGAGGGGTGACGCTGGTAAGCGCTCGATGGGCAGGGCCGCGGCGGGATTTGGGAGGCTTGGAGCCGTCGAGCGTTTCGGGAGGGCCGCGGTACGGCGGCAGCGGAAGCTGGCGGCCCGAGCTGAACCCCTGCGATGGTCGCGCGCGCATCGCAACGCCCGCAGCGGGCTCGGCGCCCCTCATTATTCTTTCATTTTTACTCTGGATGGGGGTTTTCCGGGAAATCCTGTTTGAAAGAGTGGCGCCGGGGGCCAGTGAAATACCGTGAACGGCTTCCATTCGGGGGGGGTTCGCGCCGAGCGGCGCCGCGGGTCGTGGCGCGCCGTGCGGGTTGGCGGTCGCTCGCCGGGCGGGCGATTCTCAAGAAAATGGTGTACTCAAACTGGCCCGAAACGGCCCCATTCGATGCGTTTTGCGTCGATTAGGGCTGCTTTTCGACATGGTAATTTGTCCGGGGTCGGTCCGGCCGGATTTCGGGGACGCGCTCACTGCGGGCCCGGGGGCGGGCGGCGAAACCGTGCCAGAATCAATCCAGGGACTTGCCAGACCGGGTTTGCGGGAGCCGCGGTAAGGGCTGGCATGGACGGCCGGCTGGAACGGGAGCTGGCAGCGTTCGGCGCGGGCTGCCATTGGGCCGGCGGATCGGCGTTCGGCCGGCGGCGGGCCGGGAAGTCGTTGTTGGCGCCCGTGGGATCACGCTTCCGTGGGGTTCCGGCGCCGTGGGGTTCCGGTTCCGTGCGGGTTCCGGTTTCGTGGGACTGAAGTCCTCGGCTCGTGACAACAGCAAGTCCGCCTTCGCGGACATTTATTGACAGGATTCGCGGAAGTGGCTCCGCCCCGCGTCGTCGGCACGCGCGCTCGTAGCAAGGCACCTCGATTGTGATGAAGTACTCGTCACTCTCGTCGAGCCGCTCGCGCAGCATATTATTGGGAATATTGTGCGCGAGGTCCGCCAGGTCGTGGCACAAGGCAGCGTCGGAGCTCCTCATACGGATCGTAATGAGCACATGTCGGAGGATGTCGGAATAGATTCGTAGTTTAGCCGTCATCGCAGTAACCCCGGCAGGAGCGCGTTGACATCAGGGTATGGAGTTGATCGCGTCCCGGGCGTTCGGCGGGACGAGGATGCGCGGTCCGGCGTGCATCTGGCGGAAGTCGGTGGGCTTTTCTCGCTGGATTGCTGTCATTTCCCACCTGGTTTCCATGCCTTGCGCTAGACGCGTCATACAACGGACGTTCGCGCTACGCCATATACTGTGAAGCGATCTCTTCCAGCCGGAACGGCGTGCCGGCCGCCACGGAGAAGATGGTGTCGGCGCGTTCGGGAGTGGCGACGACCAGCCCGCGCGCACGGCCGTGGAGCGAGAACAGATCGTATAGACACGGTTTCTTCAGGTCCATCATGGCCCTTGCAGTCAAGTTGATGCCGGTCAAGTTGCCATGCACATTGTTCTGCCAGGTCGGCTTCTTACGCAGGGCCACGTCGCACCACACTACGCGGTTCTCGACAATGTCGACGATCAGCGGGATGGCCGTGCGCGTGTCCGCCGTTATGTCCAGCTTGTCCTGGACGGTCTTCGGCTCGTAGATTTCGCCCGACTCCACGTCCTGGCGTGCCATCCATCCGGCGAAGCACTCCGGCAGGTCGCAGTAAGACTGGCGCGTGAAGCTCATGACGGTCATCGCCACGTACCGGACATCGTTCTGCCGAAGGATCGCGGGGTCCAGATCGATGAACTCGCTGGCACCGTCCGGGGCGTCCACAATGTCCCCCGAGTGACAGCCGCCGTGCGCTTTGAGATTGTAGTAGGCGATGAGGTCTACCATCTCGAACCTGGCATTGAGCAGCGCGGCCGCGAGGTCGATGTCCGTGCGGTCTTCGCCATTCTTCCACCAGACGAAGAACCGAAGCGCCTTGCCCTCCGGCAGCGGCAGTCCGGTACCGCGCACCAGCGTGCGGAACGACCGCGAGCTGCTGCGCATGGCGAACGGGACTACGTAATTCTTCAGCTCCTCGTCGACGTAGGTGTGGCCAAGGGGCGGGAGCGCGCTGAATCTGGCCAGCAGCGCCTCCTCGCAGAGCGCGGAGACCCGGAGACAAACGCTCTCGCTTAGTGGCTGCAGCGTATACGGGATTGCCTGCGCCTTTGCCAGGTTTCCCTTCGCGAAGAACACCCGCAGCTCCGCCGGAGCGTTGCGCGCGCGGAAGTGCCGGCTCGCCTGCAGCAGCACGGGGGTGGAGACGCGCGGGACGGCCGCGGCGAACTCGGCGAGAACGACCGCCTGCGACTCCTCGTCCGAGCGCAATAGATGGTCCAGCCGCCGCGCGAAATCGCCGGGCCGCGCGGCGAGCCGGTGGGCGGCGTCTGCTACCTGGTTCGCGGCGAGCGCCTGCTCTACGGCCGAGTTAAACGTGGTGAATGGCAGGTCGTTACGAATGGTCGAAAACGCATCGAACGCCTTCGGGTACCGGACCTTGAACTCTCCGGGGTGCAGCTTCTCGCCGAGCCGCTTCCATCGCTCCGGAAAGCGGAGCATGTCCTCGATCGCGCTCGACTGCCGCTCGATCAATGTGAGGAGGAGGCGCCGCTCCGGACGCGAGAAGGTCCGATACTTCGTGTTCGTCGCCAGCGAGACGTCCCCGCCGCTCATAGCTGCGGCCAGACGCAGCACGTCGGTGGCGGTCCGGCAATAGTCTTGAATGAGGTCGGCGGCCCTCTCCGTATGTTTGAGGAGGAGCGCGCCAACGTATGCTAGCGTCTCCTTCTGGCGGATCGCGGCCGGCATCAGCACCCCGATGCCGTCTCGGTACTCCTGGACAAACCACTCAAGGTCGTCCTTGTCCTGGTCGGAAAGCGAAGCGTTGGCGCTGGCGATCTGCGCGAACAGACTCTCGAACTCTTCCTGAGCGCCCAGCTCGATCCACGTGAGCGGTGTCGCTTCGGTAAGGCCGTCGCGATTTCGAGTGTCCGAAACGGGCAGGAACCGGCCCGCGGTCCAGTAATGGACGATGGCGTTGAAGTAGAGCTGAGCATCCGACATCTCCATTACTTCGGACGGAAAGTTCGGATACATCGGCTTGAACTCCCGGTGCGCGCCCTTGACCGCGCGGAGATCGTGGATGAGGCGTTTGTAGAGATCGACGAACTGCTCGCGAGTGAGCGCGCGCAGCGCATCGACCAGAGGATGAGACGGCGCGAAGCCAAGCGCCTCGAAGTTTTTCGCGGCGCCCAGCACGAACTCCAGCGGCAGCGGGTCCGCGCGCCCGCCGGACGGCACGAGAATCTTGTGCCGGCGGCGAAGGTAGATCGAGTTGTTCATGGTCACCTCTGGAAAGCGGTGAGGCTCGTTAGAATGTCGAGAAGGAAGCCTCACCATAGCCAGATGAAAAGCCCGCGGAGAGCGGAGACTCTGGGTTCAACGGGGCGAACCCCGTTAATGGGCAAGTAGAAGGAAGAGCCTCCATAGCCGCGGACGTGGCCCGGCGCTACATCGAACGACGCAGAGAGGGGATCCCAAAGCCACGGGTATATCCTACCGCATTGACCGGCAACGGGACCGGCAAGTTGCGCCAATCCGGCCTAATGTTCGGGACCGCCGGCTGCGCGGAGCCAGGCGGCCGCGCGGCGGACGGCAAGCGCCACCTCGTCGGCGTCGGTCTCGGTGAAGGCCTCGTTGACGGAGTGCATGAGGCCGGTTTCCAGAATGGCCTCGGCGACCGGGCAGGAGCTCGCGGCGTAGTCGTGCGCTTCATACGGGTGAGAGCCACGCTCGAAGGCGCGGTGGGCACGGAAGATCGGGTAGCTGTAGACCGGGACGCCGATGTAGTGCGCGGCGAACCGCGTGCCTTCGGCCTTCAGCGCCGCCGCCATCGCGTCGGCGTCCGCGCCGAGCTCGGGAGTCACGCGGAGCATGTAGGCCCACCAGGAGGGGCTGCACGCGGGCGTCGGCTCCGGCAGCGCGATGCCGGGCGTGCCTTCGAGGCGCGCGGAGAGCCCCGCGCACCAGGCGCGGCGGCGGGCCACAATGTCGTCCAGCTTGCGGAGCTGGGCCAGCGCGACGGCGGCCTGCAGCTCCGTCATGCGGTAGTTGTTCGCCAGGAACTCCGGCCGCCGGACTCCGATGCCCGGCATGCGATCGTAGCACTTGTCGGTGCCGAGGCGCGCGCGGCGGGCCAGCTCCGGCTCGTCGGTGACCACCATACCGCCATCGCCGCACGAGATGTGCTTGAACTCGTTTAAGCTGAAGCAGCCGAGGTCGCCGAACGTGCCGACGGAGCGGGGAGAGTCGGTGTTGGGTTTCTGGTAGGTTGCGCCGAGGCTTTGGGCGCAGTCCTCGATCAGGGCGAGGGCGTGCCGCCCGCAGAGAGCCCGCAACGCTGCCAGGTCGCAGGCGTTGCCATGGAGATGGACGGCGATGATGGCGCGCGTGCGCGGGGTGATCCGCGATGCGACGGAGGCCGGATCGAGCGTATAGCCGTGCGGCGTCAGGTCGGCGAAGACGGGAATCGCCCCCTGGTAGAGGATCGGGACCAGCGTGCCCATATCCGTGATCGGCGAGGTGATCACCTCGTCGCCGGGCGAAAGGCCGATGGCGATGCAGGCCGCGTGGATGGCGCTGGTGCCGCTATTGCAGGCGACTGCGTACTTCGAGCCGGTCCAGGCGGCGAACTCCGTCTCCAACTGGTAGGTCTTCTTGCCGTAGGCGTAGAAGAGCGTCCCCTGCTCCAGCGCCTCGCGCAGCTCGTTCAGCTCGGCCTCGCCATACCGCTTCTCGCTGCCGTAGGGCGTTCGCTTCGCCTTCTCGCCGCCTGCGATCGCGGGCCGCTCCGGCGTGGAGATTTTGAGTGTCTGGCTCATCGTAGCACCTCCGAACTCGGGGATCGCGGCTTGCGGCCCGGGGTTTGCGGATCGATCCAGGCCGGGCTCGACCTCGCACTCTGCTCCCCTTCTGCTGTTCGCGAATCCTACCAGAAATCCCTGTCGCGGGGTAGAATGGGGGATGGGAGGTGCGATGTGGACAACTCGGCGCCGGATGACGTGGCGCGACTGATCGAGGAATTAAAGGACGACCGGAGGGACGTACGGTCGCGGGCCGCGTACGAGCTTGGCAAGCACGAGGACGCGCGCGCGCTCGAGCCGCTGGCTGCCGCGCTGAGCGACGATGACAAATTCGTCCGCTCCTGGGCTTCCGGCGCGCTGGCGAAGGCCGGTCCGGCCGCCGTCCCCGTGCTGGTGGACGCGCTCGGCGCCGCCGATCCGCTTGCCGCCGCCTATGCCGCGCTCGCGCTCGGCGAGATCGGCGACCTTCGGGCGGTTCCCCTGCTCGCGCGCGCGGTCCAGGAGGGGGACTGGGATATCAAGTCGAGGGCGGCGGCCGCGCTGGCCGCCTTCGGGGAGGCGCCGGAGGTCGCGGACCGAGCGCTGGCACAGTCGGGGCTGACCGGCCTCGACCGGGCGAACATCCTGCGATCGCTCCAGAACGTGGACTACTCTGATGACGAGCGCGAGCTGCACTTCCGCATGCTCGATGTCGTTGCGTTCTGCCGCGGGCGGTCCCAATCCACGGACAGCGCGATCCGCGAGGGCGCGGTCGACGCGCTCCAGGCCCTGGAGACTCCCTCCCCGGAGCCTGCCGCGGACCGCCCCGGCGACAGGCAGCCCGGCCCGGAGCCGTTCACGCCGGAACCGATGCCGTGGAAGCCGGCCCCCGGCGACGCGGCGGTCGAAGCCGCCAAGCAGCCGTCCGCCGAACCGACCAAGCCCAGGCGCAGCCTTTGGGAACGCCTCACCGGGCGGTGATCCGGCTTCCGCGACCGTGAAAGGCTGTACCTGCGGGGCCCCGCGGCACTCCCGCGACCGCATGATTCTTCCGCTGGTGATCAGCTCTCGGCGCCGAAGCGAGCGGGCGCCGACGAATTGCGCCAGGCGCGGCCGTCGCGAGCCAGCAGCTCCGCCGCCGCCGGAGGTCCCCACTCGCCCGCGGCATAGTTGGGGAACGCGGGCGAGGCCGGCGTCGCCTCCCAGGTCTCCAGCACCGGCTTCAGGATCTCCCACGACAGGTCGACCGCATCGCTCCGGTTGAAGAGCGTCGGGTCACCCTCCATGGCGTCGAGCAGCAGCATCTCGTAGGCGGTCGCCGGGAAATCCCCAAAGGCATCGTTGTACGAGAACGTCATCTGCATCTGCCGTATCCGCATTTTCGACCCCGGCATCTTGGCGCCGAGCTTTAGCGAAATCCCCTCGTTCGGCTGGATTCGGATCGTGAGCGTGTTCGGCTCGATCTGATCCTGCCGCCGCTGGCGGAAGAAGAGATGCGGGACGCGCTTGAACTCGATAGCGATCATCGTCAGCTTCTCCGGCAGCCTCTTGCCGGACCGCAGGTAGAAGGGAACTCCGGCCCAGCGCCAGTTGTCCAGGCCGATACGGAGCGCGGCGAACGTCTCGCGGTTGGAATCCGGCGCGACGCTTGAATCCTCGCGATAGCCCGGCACGGCGGCGCCGTCGACGACGCCGGGGCCGTACTGGCCGCGGACCGCGGCTCGGTCCAGGCGCGCAGGCTCGAACGGGATAACGGCGCGCAGTACGTCCGCCTTGCGGTCGCGCACCGATTGGCCGTGATACCTCACCGGGGGGTCCATCGCCACGAGGGACATCAACTGGAACAGGTGGTTCTGGAACATGTCCCGCACCGCGCCGGACTCCTCGTAGTACCTGCCGCGATGCTCCACGCCCAGGGTTTCGGCGGCGGTGATCTGAACATGATCGATGTACTGCCGGTTCCAGATCGGCTCGATGATGGAGTTCGCGAAGCGGAAGGCGAGGATGTTCTGGACCGTCTCCTTGCCCAGATAGTGGTCGATCCGGTAGATCTGCTCCTCGTCGAGCACGGCCCGCAGGACGCCGTTCAGCGCGCGGGCGCTGGCAAGGTCCCGGCCGAAGGGCTTCTCAACGATGAGCCGGTCGTGGCGAGCGACGCCGGCCCGCTCGATCAGGCCGTTCGCCGCCAGGCCCCCCACGATGGTGGCGAAGAAGGTCGGCGCGGTCGCGAGATAGCAGATCCGGTCCGTGCCGCAGTTGTGGTCGACGCTTACTTCGGCCAGGCGATCGCGCAACTTGCC
>DATGJU010000661.1:0-21062 GCA_035295045.1 Chthonomonadaceae bacterium | reverse complement strand
CGCAAGTTGGAGCGTAGCGGAGTCGAAGACGCGGACGATCCGATCGTCGCCTGCCGCTGCGAGCAGCCTGCCATCGGGCGACCAGGCGACCCGCCGGATGTAGCTGCGGAGCTTCACCACGGAGTTGTAGGCCCCGGTCGCGGTGGCATTCACGAGCGTGACCTCGCCGGTGCCGAACGGCGAGTCGGTGCCCGCTACAAGAAAGGAGCCGTTGGGCGCAAAGGCAACCGAGACCACGTCGCCGCTGGAGCGCTCCGGCGTGAGCAGGAGCCGGCTTCCGGCGATGTCCCAGATGTCGAGGGCGCCTTCGGTCAGGCTCGAGTCCTCGACGCGCGCGGTGCCCGCGGCCAGCCGTGCCCCGTCGGGCGAGAAGTCGAGCGATCGGACTGCCCCGCGCCCCGCCACCAGCGGCGCGACGGCGGTCAGCATGGGCGGCTCCGGCGGCCGCATCGCGATCGAGGCGAACGCGGCGCATGCCGAGAGCGCGCAGGTCCAGCGCGCCGCCTTCGGGCCTTTCGCGCCGAGCATCCAGCCGGCGGCGGCGCAGGCGGCCGAAAGCAGCGCCATCAGGAGGTTGAGGCCGGCCAGGCCGAGCGGCGCGGCGCAGACGGCGAGCGCGGCCCAGAAGAGCGCGATCCCGGCCCAGCCGCCGCCCTCCAGCTTCATCGAGAAGAGGGTGGGCGTCGGCAGCGCGATGGCTCCGGCAGGACCGGCGGAGGCGCTCAACGGCTGCGCGGACTGCCAGCTCATCACGGCCGCGCCGCCGGAAGCAATGGCCGGGGCGGGGACGAACGCACCCGCGGAACGGCCGGCCGAGTAGCCGCCGAAGGCGGGCGTGGCAGGCAGCAGCGATGCCGCGCCGACCCTGCGCATGGGGCCGTCGTCCCGCGCGTCGAGCGCCGGGAACGGATCGCGGCCGCCGAGCAGCTCTTTACGTTCGCACCAGGGGCACGCGGAGAGGTGGCTGCCGTAGAGATGCATCGGGTTGCGGGCGCAGCAGACCAGCGCGCGCTCGGCGGAGGCGAGCGCCGACTGCCAGATCTGGGCATCGGGCCGGGCGGCCGGATCGGAGAAGCCGTCCTCGAAGCAGCGGAGGAACAGGCCGCGCAGCTCCGGGCTAAGGAGCTCAAAGCCCGGCGCGGCGGGCATTGGCCGAATCGGGCCGGACCGGCTGCCGAAGGAGAACCAGCCGTGCGCGATCCGCTCCTCGTAGGGCGGCGGCTCGCCCGCACCGCCGTAGAGGCCGGCGTACGGGTGCGCTCCCTCCATCAGGAGCTGGAAGATCAGCACGGCCAGGCCGAACCGGTCGTGCTCCGGCGCGCGGTCGATGTGGATGAACCGTTTTCCCTGGAGCTCGGGCGGCGTATACTCCGGCTTGCCGACGGGACAACGGTAGGTGACTCCGGAGTGCGGGTCTCGAACCTGGAAGGAGTCGGTATCGACGAGCGTGATGAGCGCCGAGCTGGTTACGAGGATGTTGGACTCGTTGATGTCGCCAATGACGTAGCCGCGCGCGTGCAGGGCGCGGACGGCGGCGGAGAGGTTGCGGGCGATCCGGTGGAGATAGACGTAGTCCACGTGGCGGGCGCCGCGCCTGCGCACGCCCGGGTTGTAGACGCGGAAGAGCGGTCGCGTCTCGACAACGCGCGGCATCAGATAGCCGGCGAACCGGCGCTCGCCGTAGGCCAGCGTCACGAGGTCCAGGGGCCAGGCGATCGAGATATGACCCTGCTCGCGCGCGGGGTCCTCGGGCGGATTCTCGACCATGACCCGGAGCTTGCGGACCTGCGTTTCGGTCGGCCGATGGTAGACTTTGGCTACGTACCGGCTTTCGGGTGGAACGACGTACACCCGCGCCTCGCCGCCGGAGCCTACGAGGTCTGAGGGCGATAGGACGAACGTATCGCCATTCGAGTTTCGTTGAAATCGCATATGGGTATGGTGAGTGAACCACGCTCGCCAATGTTGGCAATCGGCCGCGACGCTGCGCGGGCCTGATCTCGACACTGCTCCGGTTCATGATGAGCGCCTCTCCGCCCCATTACGCGCTGGGGTCTGGGGGCCGCTCATTACCATCTACCCGCCGTGCACGTTCTGCACGCCTACCACGAACTGCATCATCTCTTTTTCGTAACCGAAGTCCTGCGGCTCATCGTCCGGAGGGCGCAGATAGCCCTCGGCGGCCGCCAACTCACGCACGAGGCGGCGCAGAAGCTCCGCTGAGCTGACGCCCTCCCAGTGGGCCTTGCGGCGAAGCCACTCCCGCTCTTCCTCGGAGAGCCTGACCGTTACGCCCCGATTCCGCGCCACACCAGGGTCTCCCAGGCGCCGGTTTCCCGGCACAAATGATAGATCGACGCAGCACATAGACATATTACTACGAAATGGCAATTGCGTCAAAATTGAGTTATACTTATTTTACGTTTTGCCCGTTCCGGCCGTTCGGGATCGATTTTCCCCCATGCCCCGCAGGAGAAACACCCGCGTATGAGAACCGTACCAACCCGCGCATTGGGCGTCGCCGCAGCCGCCCTCTCGCCGCTCGCGATAGTCGGGACCGCCGCGATTTTGCTCTCGTCCGCTTCGTTCGCACAGGAGCTGGAGAAGAGCCGCCCGCCCGCTGCGCAGCCGTCCGCCGCTCAAGCGCCCGCGGCCCCCGCCAGATCGCAGGATGGGCGCCAGTCCACTCCGCTCGAAATACGCACTGCGCAGGCCGGCGATGACGTGTCGGCGACGAGTCCACTCTCCCACCCGTTCACTGACTACCGGCATCCGGAGGGCGTCGCCCCAAAGCCGAATGCGAAGGCGCTCCCGCTCTTCGGCTACGACATTTTCCAGCACGCCCGCGACCTCAACGATGCGCAGCGCAGCTTCATCACCCAGCAGTCGCTGTCGCAGTTCGGCGGCACGGGCCGCGGGTCGGACCGCACCGATCGCGAGACGGATCGGTCCGATCGGTCGAGCCGCAACTCCTCTTCCGACGGCGAGCGCCGGACGGGCGGCGGCCGGACCACCGCGGACGACGGCGCAATCGGTGCCGAATCCGCAAGCAGCAACCAGGACGCGGGCGACGGGACGTCGGCGCGACGCCGGAATAGTGGAAATGGTTCGAGCTCCACGCGCGACCGGGACCCGTTCGATTCGTCCAGCCGGTTCGGCCAGGACGACAGCGACGTGCAGAACGGCTTCGCAACGCCGATCGGCCCGATCTCGCTCCTCTATCGCGCCATCAACGCCTCCGTGCCGGACAACTACACGCTCGGCAGCGGTGATGTGCTGCGGATTCGCGTACAGTCGCCGACGTTCGAGGAGCACGACTATCGGAAAATCGTGGACGCGCGCGGCCAGATTCAGCTCGATCCGATCGGCGCGGTCGTCCTGCGCGGCCAGACGATCAGCTCCGCAGAGAAGCTGCTCGAAAGCACGCTGCGCGGATACATCAAGGACGTGCAGGTAACGATCGAGACCGGGCTGCTGCGCACTATGCCGATCCTGGTGACCGGCGCGGCGTATGTTCCGGGCACCTACACGGTCCCTTCGACGGCTACGGCATTCAACCTGCTCAATATCGCGGGCGGCCCGTCCGACGACGGCTCGCTGCGGGCGATCGACGTGATGCGGCAGGGAAAGCGGATCGCGACGCTGGACATCTATAAGATGATATCGGGCGATGCGAAGTGGACGGACGTGGCGCTGGCGCCCGGGGACGTCATCATCGTCCAGCCGCGCAAGTCGCGCGTCACGATCCGCGGCGAGGTACTGCGGCCCGCCGTCTTCGAGCTGCTGCCGCAGGAGACGCTGCGCGACGGGCTGGCCTACGCCGGCGGGATCAAGCCTACCGGCCTCAACCAGAGCGTGCGCGTGAACACGGTGGTTCCCGGCGCAGAGCGCGTCATCCGCGACCTGGATGTGACAGGCCGCGAGATCGACCGGCAGGCGCTGTTCGACGGCGATGAGGTCGAGGTGTTCTCGGTGCGCAACCGCCTGAACAACCGCGTGACCGTCGAGGGCGCGGTGGACCAGCCGAACGACTACCAGCTTATGCCCGGCATGCACGTCGCGGACCTGGTCGAGCGGGCTCGCGGTCCACTCAGCGAGGCGTTCCTCGGCAAGGCGGAGCTGCACCGCTGGCAGTCCGACAATACGTACGAGCTGATCGTGATCGATCTCGGCAAGGCGCTCGCCCGCGATCCGAAAAACAACATGGAGCTGCAGAAGTGGGACCGGCTCAAGGTCTACACTCGCGAGGAGGTGGCCTGGACCGGACGCCGTACCGTGATCGTGGACGGCGCGGTGAAGAGGCCCGGCACCTACGACGTTAGCAAGAACATGCACGTCAGCGATCTGCTCCGCATGGCGGGCGGACCGACGCCCGACGCGGAGATTGAGAGCGCGCACCTGTTCCACCACCGGGACGACGGGCCGGACGCGCACGAATACGTGAACATCGCGGCGGCCGTCAAGGGCGATCCGGGCAAAGACCCGGAGATCATGGATAGCGACCGACTCATCGTGCTGAATGTTTCGCAGGCGGCGTTTACTCCGGACCACCGCGTCGACATTCAGGGCGAAGTGGTAAATCCGGGCAGATACCCGCGGTTCAGCGGGATGAAGGTCTCGGACCTGCTTGCGTTCGCGGGCGGATTCAAGCCGAGCGCCGGCAGTCAGGTGGTCGTGGCGCACGCCCGCCGCGTGGCCGATACGCCGACCGCCAGGCTCGTGACCATCAACTTCGACCGGCAGGGACACTGCGCCGCAGCGGACGACCAGCCGCTGGAGGATGGCGACGTAGTCTCGATCCAGGGGATTGGCGGCTACCAGCCGGAGGTGCAGTCGTTCAAGGTGAGCGGCGCCGTCAATCGGCCCGGCACGATCTTCCTGAAGAGCACCAGCATGCGGCTGAGCGACGCGATCCGCGAGGCCGGCGGCCTGCGGCAGGAGGCGTTCCCGGATGGCGCGGAGTTCCTGCGGGACCCGCAGATGCTCGCGTCTACCAGCCAGCGCGGACTGGTCCAGAGCCTTTCCAGCCTCAACGACCTTATGAACGACAGCGAGGTGGCGCGCGAGCGGGCGAAGGCGAGTATCGAGCTGATCAAGGCGACGGGCGCCGCCATCTCCGACTCCGCCGGCCTGGGCAGTCTCTCCGGCGGCGCCGCGGCGATCCCGAATCCCGCGGCCTTCGCGGGATCCACCAGCTTCTCCGGATCCCAGCTTGTGTCGCCGGCCCGAAAGCTCGCCGGCTCCCAACTCGAGCCGGACCGGCACGTTGCTGTCGATCTTCGCGCCGCACTGGCGCGGCCCGGCGGCCCCGCGGACATCGTGCTCGTCGACGGCGATGAGATCGTAGTGCCGACGACGCCGACGACCGTTTCGATCACGGGGGCCGTCAACAGCCCGCGCGCGGTCCTCTACTCGCCCGGCAAGCGGCTAGACTACTATATCGCGCTGGCAGGCGGATACGCGCCAGATGCCTCGGCGCAGCGCATCGAGATCTTCCACATGGGCGGCGGCGTGATCCCGGCCTCCCATGCGCGGGAGCTGAAGCCGGGCGACGACATCTTCGTCCCGACGCGGGTGCTGTCCGCGAAGATCGCGAGCAAGAGCAACGGGCTCGATACGCTGTTCAAATCCATCGCCGGTCCGCTGGTGCTGTTCCGGCTCCTCGGGCTGTGACCTAACCCCCGGCCCCCTTCCCGCTGGCGCGAAGGGGGAGGCATTAGCCCCTTCCCGCCCATACAGGACTGACGTCTTGTGGGAGGGGGTTGGGGTAGGAAGGACAATTACGTGCGCGCACTGGTGAACTTCGAGCGATCGCCGTACAAGGTGGAGCTGCGAGACAAGCCGCTGCCGGAGATCGGCGACGACGAGGTGCTGCTGGCCGTGCGAGGCGTAGGCGTCTGCGGGAGCGACTTGCACCAGTGGCATGCGTCGCACTCGTGGCCGGTCAACTATCCCGTGACGCTGGGCCACGAGTTCTGCGGCCGGATCGAGCGGGCCGGCGCCCGCGTGGCAGGATTCAAGGAGGGCGACCGCGTGGTCAGCGAGACGGCGGCGTCCATATGCGGCCAGTGCGCCTACTGCCGCAGCGGCCAGTACAACCTGTGCCCGAAGCGGCTGGGCTTCGGTTACGGCCTGGACGGCGCGATGGCGGACTACGTGCGCGTTCCGGCTCGCTGCCTGCATCACGTCCCGGACAACGTGCCATTCGAGGACGCGGCGATGACGGAGCCGGGCTGCGTTGCCTGCAACGCGGTAATCGAGCTATCGCGGATCGATTCCGGGGATACCGTCGTGGTGATGGGGCCTGGCACGATCGGCCTGATGGCGCTGCAGATGTGCCGGCTCTGCAGTCCGGGCACGCTTGTGCTGATCGGCACCACGCGTGACGCGGCGCGGCTGGAGGTCGGCCGGCGGCTCGGCGCGGACGTGACGCTGATGGCGGACGCCACCGACGTCGTGGCGGAGGTCAAGGCGCTCGGCGACGGCTTCGGCGCGCACCTGGTTGTGGACTGCGTCGGTACGTCCGGCGCGCTCAAGCCCTGCATGGAGATGACGCGCCCGGCGGGGCAGATCACGAAGGTGGGTTGGGGAAAGGAGCCCGTCGGCTTCTCACTCGATCCCATTGTCCAGAAGGCTATCCGTCTCCAGGGCTCCTTCTCGCACACCTACCAGACCTGGGAGCGTGTGATCGGCCTCATGGCGCGCGGCCGGCTGGACCTGGAGCCGATGCGCCGCGTCTTCCCCCTCGACCGCTGGGAAGAGGCCTTCCACACGATGGATTCACTGGCGATCGCGAAGAGCGTCCTCACGCCCTAGGCGATCTTCTCCACGAAATATACGCAACTCGCGAAAATGGATTCAAGAGCGTAGGCATTAACGGGCATGAGCCGGCCTTGATGTTGACCTGTTGTGTTACGGCTCACCCATTCGGTCTCTCCGCATCACGAGCTCCAGGCGGACTGAATACGCGCAACCGCCTCCGCGATGTCTTGCATCTCTTCCGGCTCGCTTAGCAAGACTGACTGCTGGAGCCAGATCGTGTCGGTTGCGAGCTGCTCGCACACCGGCAGATCAAGCGCCGCGTAACGGCGCGCTTCGTCGCGGGTGTCGCGCAAGGCGGCGGCCTGGCGCTGGAACAGCGCGTCGCGGTAGATCGGGATGTAACCGCTGGAGCAGGGGACGCCCTCGGCGCGCATAGCGGCGAGGAGCGCATCGAGCGTGCGTCCGCCGAACGCCGATGGGTCGTAGCGGAACGTGAACAGGTGGTAGGCGTTGCAGGTGACGCGCGGATCGTCGGCCGGCAGGCAGATTCCACCGATCTGGCCCAGCCGCCGGCGCAGTGCATTGGCGGACGCCGTCCGGCGCGCGGTCTGCTCCGGCAGGCGGCGCATCTGCGCGCGCAGGATGGCGGCCTGAAACTCGGTCATTCGCTGGTTGCTGCCGAACACCTCGCGGCCGGTGTCTGCGCTCTCTCGCCTCCGGCCGATATTGACCGCGGTCCAGACGGCGTCGGCCAGGTCCGGCCGGCTGGTCAACACGATCCCGCCCTCACCGGAGTTAAGGTTTTTGCTCGCCTGGAAGCTGAACGCGCCCAGATCGCCATACGAGCCGACGCCCTTGCCGCGCCAGGAGGCGGCGTGCGCCTGTGCGGCGTCCTCGATAAGCGCGAGCTTCCGCCGCGCCGCGAGAGCGGGGAAGGCGTCCAGATCGGCCGGGCGGCCTGCGACGTGGACAGGAATGATGGCCGCCGTGGCGGGCGTGATCGCGGCCTCGGCGGCGGCCGGGTCGAGGGTCAGCGTGTCCGGATCGACGTCGGCGAAGACCGGCAGGGCGCCCACGCTCAGGACCGCGCTGGCTGTGGCGACGAACGTGTAGGCCGGGACGATCACCTCATCGCCACGGCCGATGCCGAGGGCGCGGAGGGCCGCCTGCAGCGCCGCCGTGCCGTTGGCGCACGTGACACCATATCGGGCGTCGTGCAGGCGGCTGAACGCTTCCTCGAACGCCTTGCCCTCGCCGCCGGGCGCCGACCACCAGACGCCGCTTCGCAGCACGCGCAGGAGCGCCTGCTCCTCCATCTCGTCAAACACCGGCCATCGCGGCCAGGGCCGCTCGTTCACGTCCCTCACCGGCGCGCCGCCGTCAATAGCGAGTCTCGCTTGTGTGTCTGTAATCATGTGATTTGTGGCTCGTGGTTTGTGATTCGTAACCAGCAACCAGCGACCAGCTACCGCTCCCAAGCGTCGCGCAGGTTGACCTGCTCGGCGGTCGCGTTGGCCTGCGGGCTGAGGTTAAGATCGAGGCCTGCGTAGGCGAGGCACTCCGCGAAGGGCATCTCCTGCGTCGAGCGGGCCAGCAGATCGTAAAACCCGCACAGGTCGATTCCGGCAACCTCCGAGACGGTGGCTCGGATCTCGTCCTCGCCGTAACCGGGCTTGGGCGGATTGTGGCGCTCCAGCAGCAGCCGCATCACGTCGTCGAGCGATTTGGCGCCCCCTGTCGCATGCCTTATCTTCAGGTCGAGGCAGAGACCGATCAGCTCCCCTTTGTCGTAGTAGGAGAGGCCGTTAAAACCCTCGCTGTTGCCGGTCTCCCATACGTGGAGGCTGGCATCGTCCGCGGAGACTCGAAGGCGCGCCGGGTTCCGCTGCAGCCGGGCTATTGCGGAGCGCCAGTGGCGCCGGAACGCGGCACGATCGGCGAGGCCGGCCCGCCGGACCGCAACGTGGGCGTAGTATTCCGTCACGCCCTCCGCGAACCAGAGATTGCGCGTCTTCGGCGGATGCTCGTAGTCGAACGGGCCGAGCACGGCCGGGCGGATTCGCTTCACGTTCCAGAGATGGAAGAACTCGTGCGCGACGAACGCGTCGAAGCCCTGCGGATTCTGGCCTGGGAACATGTTCAGGCGGGCCGAGTTGCGATGCTCCAGCCCGCCGCCGCCCCCGCCGACGTCGAACAGGAACTCGTACCGCTTGTAGGGCGGGCCGCCCATAATGTCGTTTTCGGCCTGCGCGACCTGCCGCAGCATCGGGACGAAGGCGTCGGCCTGCGCCGCGTCGATCGGTGTGTGGAAGAAGACGGCGCGGTGCGGGACATGGTCGACTTCGAAGTCGCGCGCAACCTCGCCCTGCGGATCGGCGGCGACGAGGGGCGAATCGACGAGCGCATCGTAGTCCGGGGCGCTGAACGCGGTGGAGTCGCCGATCGACAGCGCGGGATCGAGCGGCATTTCCGCGCGCCAGTTCTGCGGCAGGCTCACGACAAGCCGCACAGGCGCCGTCCTCCAGCCGACGACGTAGGCGAACGCCGCAGGGCCGTTGATAAACGCGTAGTGTGGCGCGATCGTCACGTTATCGCTGAAGATGCCCGGTGGCGTCTGCGGTACCGTGTAGGTGATCCGAACCCAGGGAGAATCATCCGCCTCGACCAGCCAGGTGTTGGGATCGGGACGCTGGATCTTCAGCGGGCCGTTCTTGCCCTGCGCCACCGGCTCGCCGATATACCTCGCGAAGTTCTGCACGTGGTAGTCGCCCGGCGCCCAGACCGGCATCTGGAACCGGACGGATTTCTCGTCGAGCGGGACAGCCGCGCGGATGGAGACGATGAAGCGCGGCGGATCGAGATCGTTGCGCAGCGTCAGGTCGTAGAGGATCTCCGGCGCCCGGGGGGGTTGGCGATGAGGTGATGGGGTGATGCGGTGATGGGGTGATGATAGGCTTGTGCCGACTGAGCTATGGCGCGGGGACGTTGCGGCGACGGCCGTGCAGAGGAGCACGGCGAAGGCAACGAGCGCGAGCGGCGCGCCACGACCTAGCATCGCCAGCCTGATCTTAGCGGCTGAAGCGTTGTCTCCTGGTAACAAGGTGTGCATCGGAATTCTCAGGGTCTGACGGTCATAGCGCCGGGCTCGCGGACGCGGGCGACAGGTGCGTCTCCAGAACCGCCAGGGTGGTCGGATCGTCCGCCGAGTTGGCGCGGTTCGTCGGGCGGACCGCATATACGATGCGGGAGCGGTCCGGCGACCAGTCGCAGTCCGCCGTATCGATCGGGCCGATCGACCGCGCGGCGCCGCCGGACACGTCGAGCACGACGGCTTCGAACCGATCCCCTCTCGGCCTGAGCGCGCCAAGCTGCCTGCCACCGATCCAAACCGGCGCCGCATAGCCGCGGCCGTCTATTGGGCTGGCGCGCCATTTCGCGCCGCTTTGCGTATCGGTAACCCAAATCTCGCTGCGCGATGGGTCGTTCGTGTCCGCAGACACGACGCAGGCGATGAACCGGCCGTTCGGCGACCAAACCGGGTTCGACACGCGTGGCTCTACCACGTCGAGCGGATTGGCGCGGCGCCGTACGCCCTCTGTCGAGGCATATCGCGCCGGCGTGAGCCGAAGCGCCTCGCGACAGCTCGACGGATCCGCGCTGCCGGGAGCCAGCGTCCGGACAGTCGCCGTTGCGCGCACGTTCTGTGTCCGAAAGATCGCCTGGCAGAACGCAAGCTCCGGTCCGGTTGGAGATCGAGTGGGCAGACCGGTCAGCTGCGCAGGAGCTGGCCGCCAAGACGGCCAGTCGCTGGACGCATAGTTATCGAACCGGGGGGCAACTTCCTTCGGCATTTCGACGCCGGCGCATCGGATGCCCAGTGCGTGCTGACCGTTCAGTCCCTCCGCGACGAAGGCGACGTAGCGCCCGTCCGGTGACCAGGAGGGCGAGTGGTAGTAGTAGTACAGGTTCGCGTATCGCTTGGGATGAAGGGCGATTGCGGAGACGCGGCCGCTGCGCAGATCGAACGACCAGATGCCTGTGCCGGGCAGCCGCTGGCCGTCGTCGAACTGGAACCACTCGACGCGGGAGAACGCCAGGCGACGATCGTTCGGCGACCAGGCGAGCCCGTCCGGGCTGGCGTATCGGGTTCGCTGCGCCCAGTAGGGCCGGTCCGGGCAAACCAGTTCGGGCTCCAGCAGGGCGGTCGCGCGGTCCAGGCCCGCGTCCGCCACGAATAGCTGCAGCCGCCTGTCCGGCGTGGTGCGCAGGAAGGCGATCCGGCGCCCGTCGTGGGAGAAGCGCGGCGCGATGTCGGAATAGACGCCTGGCCGCGCGGGAGGAAGCGGTGGCGTGTCGGAGACGCCCGCCTTCGGTCCGCCGCATCCGCCGAGGAGCGGGACGGCCAGCGCGGCTCTCGCTATGTCCGAGAATCGGCGGCTGCCAGGGCGACAAGGCGATGGAGGGCATTCCTGCGAGCCAATGCGAATGGATTCGCGGGTGGCGCGGCTCAATTTACGCTCGCCGGCACGATCTTGACCTGTTGAGTCGTTTTATCTCTTGGCAGGGGCAGGGCAATGACGCCATACGCGTCCGTCGTGAGGTCGGCGGTCACTCCACCCGTTGCCCGGTACTTCGCGCCGGGCGTGGCCATCTTACAGAGCAGGACGCCCTTCGGCTCGTCGACCAGCGAGCGGAACGTCACGCGCAGGGAATCGGCTGCGGTATCGTACTGGCCCTCCAGCAGGTTCACGTCCCAGCCGCAGGAGACGGCGCCGGTGCGGTGATAGGCCTCGTGAAGGGCGACGAGGGCGCATGAATCGCCCGCGAAATCCAGGCGGCCGAGCGGCGCGCCGGTATCGCCGTTAAGCCATTCCGGACAGCCGCCGGACGCCTCGGCGGCCCTCTCGTATGCCGTGAGGACGCGCCCGGCCAGATCGGCGGCGTGCGCCGCGTCGCCCCGGTCCAGCAGGGACTTCCAGATGAGCCACTGGACGCCGAACCCCACGCCGGAATCGGCCCCAGTCGGCCGGTAGTCGACGGACTTCGCGGACCGGCCGCGCAGTCCGAACGGAGACAGGAACGTGCTTTCGTCGGCGAGCTGCCGGCGCAGGTCCGCATCCTGCTCGATGGTGAGTGCCTCCTTGCCGGCGATAAATGGGAGCAGCGACTCGATGCGGTCATCGCCTGGCGCGTCCGGCTGGGCGGCGGCGGTCGTCGCGCTCGGCGCCGCTGGCCTCGGAACGAACTGGCCGCGCTTCGGGTCCCAGAGATCTTTCGTCATCGCGGCCCAGGCGTTATCTATCGCCATTATGAAGGGCTGCTGCTCCTCACCGGGCCGGTCCAGCGCCTTCGAGCAGGCGAGCAGGACGCGCGCCGAGAGCAGCACGTACGCTGAGTAGTCGGGAGCGTAGTAGGCAGGCCCCTCGCGCGATGCCGCGGCATTCGCGGCGGAGCCCGGCTTCGCGCGCGGCCACGTAAAGACCCAGTCTCCGTCGCGCTCGCGGCCCGACTCCAGGAACTCCCGGAATCGCCAGACCGCGTACGGATACAACTTCCCCAGCATGCCGGTGTCGTGCGTATGCTGGAATAGGTCCCAGAGAACGAAAATGTCGGTGGGCGGCACGGTAACCGTGCGGCTGATGGTCTTGTGCGCGTCGGTCTGCGACAGGAGCCAGGCGTTGAGCTGCGCCGCGGACCAGTCGGGCCGCGGCTCCTCCCAGCCGAGCGCCATCCAGCCGCCGATGCCGGGCTGGTAGAAGGGCGATCTCTCGCGGCTGGCGACGCCTACGCGCCGGGAGTCGTGAATGGGGATGTTGACGAGCGACTGCGCCACGAGCCGGTCCATCGCCACGCTGCCGGACTTGAAGCGCACCTGCCCGTGCGCCTTCGCCGCCAGTGCGAATAGATCCTCACCTCCTTTGTGCTCGCCGGCTGCGGTCAGCAGCGTTCGGGCCGAGAGGAGCGCGCCGTCGGCATCCTTGCCAAGTCCGACAGCGAATAGGACCATTTGCGATTCGCCCGGCGCGACGGTGATTCCGCTGAGCCGCGTTAGCGCCCATGCCGGAGCGGGCGATTCGGGCGGAAGCGGCGCGCCGGCCGGATCGCGCGGGCAGGCGTTGGCGGCGGGAGAGAAGATCGTGGCCGATACGGCGTAGCTGCGCGTGGTGAAGTCGCCTTGAGTCCCCGCAATCGCGAAGGTTGTGTCCAGCTTCTTGTGGCGGAACGTCACGCCCCGCGCCTCTGGGTCCGTTTCAACCGTCAGGTCCTCGGCTGCAAACAGCGGATCGGGCCGGTCCAGGCCGCCGCAGAGATCCACGAAGAATCGCTGCGCGGTGGCTCCGGGGTTTGTGACCGTGACCTTGATGACGAGTCCCTCGGCGCCGTTGTCCGCGAACGCCGCAGACCAGGATACCGTGGCGGAAGCGGCCGGCCAGGGCGTGTCCGGAAGCGCGGCGCCGGTCGCATCGCGCCGGTGCGCAACGTCCTGAGCCAGCGGGGCGCCCGGGAATCCGATATGCGCCGTCGTCAGGTAGCCGTAGCTGTCCGCGTCGACGATACGGCCCAGCGCGGCCGCTCCCTTCGCGTCACCCGACGCGTCGGCCGGCGAGAGCCCGCCCGCGCGGCGCAGCAGCGTGACGCGCTCCGGCAGCCTCCGGGGCTTGCCGTCGACGGTTCTGGTCCCGATCGGCAGGACCTCGTCCCGCTCCTGCCCGACAATGATTGGGAAGGCTATTAGTGGCGAGAGCTTCCGGCTCTGCAGGTAACAGGGGCCGGCGTGCAGGGAGGAGTAGGGGCCCCAGGGAGGCGTAGGCAGCTCCGTCGCGGCGGCGGCAGCCGCCAGGCTTAGCTTAGGGGCCGCGGCCTGGGCCGCCGCGCCGATCGCGGCAACAGCCGTTAGGAGCAGGACGAGCGAGACGACCGCGAGATGCCCGAGTAGGGATGTCCTCGTTGCCGGCTTTAACGCGGCAGCTCGGGGCATAGCGGCCTGACTCGTGGCGCGGACCTCTGTGTCCGCGACGTCCGATTTGGCGCGGCCGGTGGCGGCGTGACCGGCGGAGCCAGCGTCCGTACCGGCGTGGTTCGACGTGGCAAGACCCGCGGCGCCGCGCTCGGCGGTTCCGATGTCCGTTTTATAGCAGCCAGCGGCGGTGAGGTCCTTAGTGACGAAGTCGAGGTCAGCGTTGCGCGTCGCGGCGCGACCCGTGGCAAGGGGGTCCGTGGGGGCGTGGTCCGTTGCGCCAGCGGCCGGGGCAGCGTGGTTCGTGGCGGCGCGACCCGTGGCAGGGTGGTCAGCGGCGCGGACCGTGCCGGTGGGGCCCGTGGCACGGTGGTTAGTAGCAAGGCGGTTCGTGGAGGCGGGGCCGGCGGCAGGGGGGTCGTCGGCGGCATGGCCCGTGGCGCGGCCGACCATTGGCGGCGGCAGTCCCACCGACCCGGCGCACGAGCCGTTGATACGCGTCGGGACGTTGAGCGTTCTGTCCGCCGTTGCGGGCAGCGCACGCAACATTCGATCTGCCGGACCGTCGTCTGACGGAGTGTACATCTCTACCATAGCGCTTAGCTCGTGGCCCCCAAGGTCTGTCCAGTTCCACCGTCCGCTCGCCATAGCGTACCCCATGCGTCTCGCGCGCGGCACGAAGGCGCGCCCATCGTCGTTGACTTGAGAGTGAGAGCATCGCCAAGCCGGATTGTTTCACGGACCGGGCCACCTTCTGCCGCCCGACTGCGGCCGATCCCCACGGTCCGTTATCAGACAGCGGATTGCCGACCGCCGGCTGCCCGTTGGGGTAAACTGTTCCCAAATGTGCGGCGAAATCGGGCGGGAGCGCGCAGCGTGAAGATCAATGTGGCGGTCGGGCAGATCAAGCCCCGCAAGGGCGACTACGCCGGCAACCTGGCGCGGGTGGGCGACCTCTTCGAGCAGGTCGAGGAGGACGCGCCGGATACAGACGTCCTGGTACTGCCGGAAACAGTACTTTCCGGCTACTTTCTGGAGGGAGCAGTACGGGAGGTTGCGCGCTCCTCCGATGAGCTACTCGCGGACCTCCTGGCGCTCTACCGTGAGCGCGTCCGCCGTCCCTGCGCCGCGCTGGACATCTGCCTCGGCTTCTACGAGCTTGGCGACGGCAAGTACTACAACAGCGCGCTATACGCAACGCTGACCGTCACCCCCCAGCCCCCTCTCCGCACGCCGCGAGTTCCTGGCTCGGGCGAGGGGGAGCGCGCGCGCAAGTCCCCCTCTCCCTTCGAGGGACAGGGAGACCTAGGGGGTGAGGGCGCTGAGCGAGCCGAAGGGGATTCAGGGGGCGTCGCTAGACCCGTATGGGCGACCGCCGCGCAAACCCAGGCGGCCTCATTGCCGGGCATCCGCCATGTCCACCGGAAGTTCTTCCTGCCCACCTACGGCGTATTCGACGAGAAGCGCTTCGTCTCGCGAGGCCGGACCGTGAATGCGTTCGACACGCGATTTGGGCGCGCGGCGGTGATCATCTGTGAGGACGCCTGGCACTCGATCACGGCCACGCTGGCGGCGCTGAAAGGCGCCCAGGTGATCTATGTGATCAGCGCTTCGCCGGGCCGGGAGTTCAGCGGCCAGCACCTGGGAAACGTGACGCGGTGGGGCGTCCTGCTGCCGGGGATCGCGGATGAGCACAACGTCTGGGTCGTCTACTCCGGCCTCGTCGGCTTCGAGGGTGGAAAGGGATTCACAGGCTCCTCGCGCGTGATCGATCCGTGGGGCAACACCATCGTCCAGGGGCCGGCGCTCGACGAGTGCCTCCTGCGCGCCACCATCGACCTGGACGACGTGGCGACGGCCCGCGCCGTTTCGCCCCTGTTGGCGGACCTTGAGAGCGCGCTCGGCGACATTACCATGGAGCTGGACCAGATCGCCCGGAAGCCGCACGTCGCGTAGAAAGCCTGGGTGTTCAGGTCTTCGGTATCCGGGTATTCAGGACGATGTCGCCGCGCCGGCGGCGAGCCCTCCTGGGCACCTGAATACCCGAATACCCTGAACGCCCCCTCCGGAGTGTGACCGTGAACCGACTGCCGATCGTTTGCGCGAAGCCGCTTGACATCGAAGCGGACGAGAACCTGCGGATTAATGAGCCGCTGGTCGCGGAGTGGCTCGTCGCTTTCCTGCGGGACGAGATCGTCCGGCGGCGCGGCTTCGACAAAGCGGTCGTCGGGATCTCCGGAGGCGTCGACTCGTCGCTGGTCGCCTTCCTGCTGGCCGCCGCGCTCGGGCCGGCCAACGTCTACGGAATCCGCATGCCGTACAGGGCCTCCTCGAAGGACAGCCTGGACCACGCGCAGCTCGTCGCGGACGCAACCGGGATCAACGTGCAGACCGTCGAGATCACCGACGCGGTCGAGGGCTACCTTTGCCACGCCCCGGACGCGGACGGCAGGCGGCGCGGCAACGTGATGGCGCGGATGCGGATGATTGTCCTGTTCGACCAGAGCCAGAAGCTCGGCACGCTCCCCGTCGGCACTGGCAACAAGACCGAGCGGCTGTTCGGCTATTTCACCTGGCATGCGGACGACTCGCCGCCTGTCAACCCGCTCGGCGATCTCTACAAGACGCAGGTTTGGGCGCTCTCGCGGCACCTCGGCGTGCCGGAGGTGATCGTGAACAAGCCGGCGTCCGCGGACCTGGTCGTCGGCCAGACCGACGAGTCGGACTTCGGCATATCCTACCCGCGCGCCGACCGCATCCTGTTCTACCTGCTGCGCGGCTTCACGGAGCAGCGGCTGGTCGAGATGGGCTTCCCGCCGGCCGACGTCCACTTGGTCAAGCGCAAGGTCGATTCGACGCACTGGAAGCGCCACCTGTCTACCACGGCGATGCTCTCGTCGACCAGCATCAACGACTACTACCTGCGGCCGGTGGACTACTGAGCCGAGCTCACCGCCCACTTCGCACGGTTCGGGGACTGAAGTCCTCCTCTATGAATGCTGATAGTCCGCGTCGCCGATCGTGCCGAGAACATCGGAAATCATCCGGCGAGTCGGGGCGGCACCCGACCGAAGGAGCGGCAGCAGGTGCGGTACGGCTGCCTCGCCGATCATGCTCAGACCCTCCTCACGTATTGATCCTCGGTCTCGCGCGCGGTGCAGGTATCGCACGTCCTCGCGCCGAATTCTCCGGTGCGCCGTCGCAGCGAGGCGGCAGGGAAGGGGAGGTACGAATGAGATTTGGACTTGCAGCCGGGCTGGCGGCCGCCGGGCTGGCATCGGTTTTTACCTGTGTCGCCGCCCAACGCGGCGCTGCGGCACGGCAATCCGCCGTAACACCGGCGCCGCTGATCGAGGTGGCGAAGCGGCCCGTCTATACTGGCGGATTCGCCGACGGCGACTACCAGATCGCGCCGCCGTACATGAACGCGCCGGAGCTGACGCGGCGGGACAACGTGCCGCACGGGACCGTCTCCAGCTTCACCATGGAGTCGACGGACAGCAAGATCTACTCCGGCATCGAGAAGAACCATCCCGGCGAGGTCTTTCCCTATCACCGCAGCGTAACGGTCTACGTGCCGAGCCAGTACAAACCCGGCACGGCCGCCCCGTTCCTCGTGTCGCAGGACAGCATGGGCCGCGGCGAGCTGCCGACCATCCTGGACAACCTGATCGCCGACCACCGCCTGCCGGCCATGGTGGCCATCATGATCAACTCCGGCGGCGGCGACGCGCAGGGCAGCGAACGCGGCCTGGAGTACGACACCGTCTCGGGCAAGTACGCGGAGTTTATCGAGAGCGAGGTCCTGCCCCGGGTCTCGCAGGAGTGCCACGTCACGCTGACCAAGGACCCGAATGGCCGCATGACCATGGGGGGCAGCTCAGGCGCGGCCTGCGCCTTCACCATGGGATGGTTCCACCCGGACCTGTACCACCGCCTGCTGCTCTACTCCGGAACCTTCGTCAACCAGCAGTCGCCCTTCAATCCGGCCTCGCCGCACGGCGCGTGGGAGTACCACGAGCACTTCATCATGGCGGAGAAGCCGAAGCCGCTGCGAATCTGGATGGAGGTAGGCGAGAATGACCTGCGCTCCCACGACCCCGAATCAACCTACCACAACTGGCCGATGGCGAACGAGCGGATGGCCTCCGTCCTGAAGGCGAAGCATTACCACTATCAGTACGTTTTCGCGCAGCAGGCCGGCCACGTAGACGGCCGCGTCGTCCGCCAAACGCTTCCGGCCGCGCTGGAGTATGTTTGGAAGGGGTACAGAGCGCGGTGATGACGGGGTGATGGGGTGACATCACCCCATCACAACTCCAGTCCCACCTGGTCCACGTAGCACCAGCCCCATGTCTCGCCCGGCTCGATGGACTGGATGATCGGATGACTCGTCGCATGGTAGTGCTTCGTGGCGTGCCGGTTGCGCGACGAGTCGCAGCAGCCGACGTGGCCGCACGTGAGGCACATCCGCAGGTGGACCCACGTGTCGCCCATCTTGAGGCACTCCTCGCAGCCGTCCGCGCTCGGTTCCACGTCCCGGATCTGATCCAGGTGCGTGCACACTGTTGTACTGTTCATGCCATAGCTCCTGAGCCCGGCCCGGCGCTGCGATCGGCTGCCCGCCGATGGGTTGGCCGGCCGGCGGGTTTCAACCCGGGCCGCATCGCACGGATCTTGCCTCATAGCAACGGGCTTCAACGCGGGCCGCCGCCGTGCGTCGCATCGCGCCCCGCGCTATGCCCCCGCCAGCTGCCGGAGGCTGTGGACGCAGGCGACGGCCAGCGCGCCGTCGCCGACCGCGAAGCCGACGCGTTTGGTCGAGCTCGATCGGACGTCGCCGGCCGCGAAGAGGCGCGGGATCGTGGTCTCCAGCGTACAGGGTGCGCGGTCGGCGAGCGGCCAGGAGCCGCACTTGGCCGCATCGCCGCCTGTGAGAATATAGCCGTTCGAGTCGCGCGCGATGTCGTTCGGCAGCCAATCGATCTGCGGCGACGCGCCGATGAAGACGAACAGCGCCCCGATTTGGAGTGACCGGATCTGGCCATCCCGGGAAGTGATCTCGATACCCCGCAGCCGGCCGTCCTCATCGATCTTCGTTACCTCCGTGCCCAGGTGCACGTCGATGTTCCCCGTTCCGTGGATGCGGTCCACGAGGTAGCTCGACATCGACGCGCCGAGGTCGCCGCCGCGCACGAGCAGATGGACGCGATTCGCGCACTGCTCCGCCAGGAACATGGCCGCCTGGCCGGCGGAGTTGCCGCCTCCCACGACGGCAACGTCTTCGCCCTGGTGGGATACGGTCTCCGTGGTCGTGCAGGCGTAGTAGACTCCGGCGTGGTCGAGCCGCTCGTTGCCGATTGCGCTCAACTGCCGCCAGGCCAGCCCGGAGGCGATCAGGACATTCATGGCTCGAACCGTCGCGCCGCAGTCTAGATGAAGCATGTGCGGCTCGCCTGGCGCGGAGGCGCGCTCGAACCGCTGGACGTGGACCGGCGTGACGATATTGGCGCCGAACTTCAGAAACTGGATCACCGCGCGCGTCGCCAACTCCGTGCCGGAGAGGCCGGAGGGGAAGCCGATAAAGTTCTCGATCTTGGACGAGGCCGCCGCCTGTCCGCCCGGCCCGAGCCGGTCCAGCACGAGTGTCGAGATTCCTTCGGACGCCGCGTACACGGCCGCGGACATGCCGGCCGGGCCGGCGCCAACAATTGCCAGCTCGACGTCGTCGACGGGGCACTCCTGCCAGACGCCGGCGCAGTGCGCGACCTTCTGCAGGGTCGGCGCGGAGAGAACGACATCATTGCCGCAGTCGACGATCGGGCCGGCGAGCGGACTGCCGTCCTTCGCCGTCGGGTAGTCGTCATGGCGCCAGACAAACGGCACGAAGTTCTTGTCCAGGAACTCGCGGATCAGGTTCGTCTCGCGGCAGTCGGCGGGGCCGTAGAGCGTCAGGCCGACATTGCCCATCTGCCGCAGCAGCCGGCGCCGCTCCTGAAATGCTCGCATCAGCTTCTCGCTGATCTGCGGGAGCCGCAGGAGGACCTCGCGCACGCGCGCGCCGGGAACGCGCATGAGCTGCGTGCGGCCGCGACATCTGGCCGTCACGACGACCGGCCGGCGCGTGAGAAGGTCGATGTCGCCGGCGAACTCGCCGGGCAGATGAACGACCACTTCGCGGTCGCCGTCCGTCGGATTGATGATCTGCAGCTCGCCGGCTTCGACGATCCAGAGGTCGATGTCGCGGTCGCCGGCCTTGAAGATCACGGCCCCGTCGTCGAATTCGCAATGCTCGCCGAGCGGCGCTATCTGCGCCAGCTCGTCTTCAGACAATGTTGGGAAGGCTGCCTCGCCACAATCGCTCATCGTCGGCATCGGTGGTTGCCCCTTTCCGTGCTTGGCTGCACCCGCGAAGGGTCGCCGGACCGGGTCCGGCAATCGATTCCCGTGCGCCGGTCTAATGGGAATCACGCGGGCCGCAGGGTTCCACGGCCCAGGCGTAGAACTTTCTCGTGCCGCTGCCGCCGCACTTGCCTGCGAGTTGAACAGCACACGCTTATTACGCTCCAACCGATCGATTCGATGCGCGGACGGACGATCCCTGTAGCCTGACCGGCGCACCCGATTCACGGTGCGGCCGGCGGATGAACAACGCGGATGAACAAATCTGAAAGGCCCAACATTGTCTGACAATACGCGCAGCCGGGTCGTTACCCAGGGCGACCAGCGTGCGCCCAATCGCTCCATGCTGCGCGCCGTCGGGTTCGGCGACCGCGACTTCGATAAGCCGATCGTAGGTATCGCCAACGGCTACAGCACGATCACGCCGTGCAACCTGAGCCTCGGCATCCTCGCCAAGCGCGCCGAGGTGGCGCTGCACAAGGCAGGCTGCATGCCGCAGGTGTTCGGCACGATCACCGTCTCGGACGGCATCTCCATGGGCACGGAGGGGATGAAGTACTCGCTGGTTTCGCGCGAGGTGATCGCCGACTCGATCGAGACCTGCGTCAACGGTCAGAGCATGGACGGACTCTACGCGATCGGCGGCTGCGACAAGAATATGCCGGGCGCGATGATCGCGATTGCACGACTGAATGTGCCCTCGATTTTCGTTTACGGCGGGACTATCAAGCCGGGTAAGCTGCACGATCGCGACCTGACCGTAGTGAGCGTCTTCGAGGCGGTCGGGGCGCACAGCGCCGGCAAGATCACCGACGAGGAGCTGCGCGAGATCGAGCGGAGCGCGATTCCGGGCGCCGGATCGTGCGGCGGAATGTACACGGCGAACACCATGTCCTCGGTCATCGAGGCGATGGGCATGAGCCTACCCTATTCATCGACG
>DATGJU010000660.1:0-4847 GCA_035295045.1 Chthonomonadaceae bacterium | reverse complement strand
GCGCCCGGCTGCGCGAGCGGCTGCGGGAGCAGGACGGGGTCGATCCGGACGACGTGATCCTTTCGCCGGTGCGGGCGCGCGACGCCGGGCTCACGAGCACGATCTGCTTTCCGCGGGGCAACATCGCGCCGGAGGGATCTGTCATCAAGAGCACCGCGATCGACCCGACGGTGGTGGACGCGGACGGCGTCTACCGCAAGGTCGGGCCGGCGCGCGTGTTTACGACCGAGCGCGCGGCGATCGCGGCGATCAAGTCGTCTGGTACGGTCTCACACGAAGACACGAAGACACTAGGCAACGCATCGGAACAAAGCGGAAACGATCCGAAAGCAACAAGCCACAAGCCACAAGCCCCGATCGGGCCCGGCGATGTCCTCGTTCTCATCTGCCGTGGGCCGTTGGGCGCCGGCATGGAGGAGATCTATCAGATCACCTCCGCGCTGAAGTTTCTGCCGTGGGGAAAGCAGGTGGCCGTGCTGACGGACGCGCGGTTCTCGGGCGTGTCGACCGGGGCGTGCATCGGCCACGTCGGGCCGGAGGCGCTGGCCGGAGGCCCGATCGGTAGGGTCCTGGACGGCGACATTATCGAGATCGTGGTGGATCGAAACCGACTTGAGGGCGCAGTGAACCTGGTTGGCCGCGGCGACGCGATCTGGGGCGCGGAGGAGGGATCTCGCGTGCTGGCGGAGCGGCTGTCGCGGCCGGACCTTGCCGCCGACCCCGATCTGCCGGACGATACGCGGTTATGGGCGGCGCTGCAGGCCGCGGGCGGAGGCGCATGGGGCGGCTGCGTTTATGACGTGGACGCGATCGTGCGCGCGCTGGCTCCAATCCGCCAAACCGAGGATGCAGCGGTGAAATCCAGCGTGTAGAATAGAGGTATCCCACAATTCAGGTCTGGATGTATCCGACGATGACGTCGCCCATATTGCTGCCCGCCCGCTTTTTACGCAACTGTACCTTGACCTTCGCGTGCTCCCTCGCATTCCTTTTGCCGGTCGCGGCCCTCCTGGCCCGTCAATCGATGGAGGATAGCGACGATCCGGCAATCCAGTACACGCATGTCACACCGAATGATGCGATTACCGGACTTCAGAAGGGCATCGACGCGGGAACGATCAAGCTCGATTTCAACTCCAAGAACGGCTATCTGCAGGCGGTCCTGCGCCAACTGAAGGTGCCGGCGTCTTCGCAGGTGCTGGTCTTCTCCAAGACCAGCTTCCAGCGCCAGTTCATTGATCCCCAATCCCCGCGCGCGCTCTACTACAACGAGGGCGTGTACGTCGGCTGGGTGCGTGGCGCCCCACTGCTTGAAATCGCCACGATCGATCCGCAGCTCGGAGCCGTATTCTACGTACTGAACCAGGAGCCGGCCGCCAGGCCCCACTTTGTCCGGCAGACGTACGAATGCCTTCAATGCCACACTGGCTCCATGACTCAAGGCGTGCCGGGGACGATGATGCGATCCGTATTCGCGCGCGCCGACGGCCAGCCGGACTTCAAGGCGGGCACAATGGTGACGACGGACCAGTCGCCGCTGGATGAGCGCTGGGGCGGCTGGTATGTGACCGGGACGCACGGGCGGATGCGGCACATGGGCAATGTGATCGCTCGCGGAGGGGATGGCGAGCCAACGCTGGACCGAGAGAAAGGCGCGAATGTGATCGACCTGCGGCCGTTCGTAGACACGACGCCGTACATAAACCGGCACAGCGACATCGTCTCCCTGATGGTCATGGAGCACCAGACGAGCGTCGAGAACCTGATTACCAAGGCGAACTACCATACGCGGATGGCGCTGCGATACCAGGAGATGCTGGACAAGGAGCTGAAGCGGCCGGCAGGCGGCCCGTCCGACAGTACGCTGAGCCGCGTCCGGAGTGTCTGCGAGCCGCTGCTGAGGGCGATGCTGTTCTGCGACGAGGCGCCGCTGACCAGTCCGGTGGCCGGCACGTCCGGGTTTACGGGCCAGTTCGAAGCCGCGGGGGTCAAGGACCATCTGGGCCGTTCGCTCCGCGATTTCGACCTGAAGACTCGCCTGATGCGCTACCCCTGCAGCTACCTGATCTACTCCGACGCCTTCAACGGCCTGCCCCCGCTTGCCAAGAAAGTCTTCTATGCAAGGCTCTGGGACGTGCTGGAAGGCAAGGACCAGACGCCGCCGTTCGCGCGACTGACGGACTCCGACCGCAAGGCGATCCGCGAAATCCTCCTCGACACGAAGCCCGAGTTCGCGGCGGCGCGCCCCGCAAATTAGACCTCTATCGCGGCACGGGCACGGTGTCCAGCAGCTCCTCCACGATCTGCTCGGGAAGCGCGCCGGAGTACTTCGTCCGGGTGTCGAGCAGCATTCTATGCGCCAGCACCGGCGTGGCAAGGGCGCGCACGTCTTCCGGGAGCACAAATTCGCGGCGCTCCAGAAAGGCGCGGACCTGCGCCGTGCGATAGAGCGTGAGCGAGCCGCGCGGCGAAACACCAAGCCGCAGGCGGCCGTCCTTGCGGGTGGCCCCCACGAGCTGCAGAATGTACTCCGCCACCGTCTTCTCAACGCGTACGCGCTTCACTTCCTGCTGCAGGGCGATTACGTCGTCGCACGTGGCCACCGCGGCCAGCCGGTCGAACGGATGGCTGTCGTTCTGGCTGTACAGAACCTCCAGCTCCTCGTCTGCACTCGGATAGCCAAGCGACAGGCGCACGGCAAACCGGTCAAGCTGCGCCTCCGGAAGAGGATAGGTCCCGTGGAACTCGATCGGATTCTGGGTCGCGATTACGAAGAAGGGCTGCGGCAGCGGCCGTTCGACGCCGTCGATCGTGACGTGGCTCTCGCTCATCACTTCGAGCAGGGCCGATTGGGTTCGCGGAGAGGCGCGGTTGATCTCGTCCGCGAGTACCACGTTGGCGAACACCGGACCGTGCCGGAACTCGAACGAGCCGTCGGCAGGCCGGTATACGTTGCTCCCGAGAATGTCCGCAGGCAATAGGTCCGGCGTAAACTGAATGCGATGAAAAACGCCTTCGATCGTCCTGGCGAGCGACTTTGCCAGGGTAGTCTTCCCCGTGCCGGGGACGTCCTCCAGCAAGATATGGCCGGCCGCCAGCATGCCGATGAGAAGCAGCCGCGTGACCTCCCGCTTTCCGCGGATCACTTGGGCGAGGCTGTCCTCCATTTTCGTAATCACGTCGATCGCGCTGTTTATGGCGGTCTCCTGTCCTATCGGCGGCCGATCCGTTCGACAAGGCGGCGAAGCACGGCCAAATCCGAAGCGGCGCGGACCGCGCCGAACCGCACGCGGTTGTAGAGGGCGACAAAGGCTGCCGCGTCGGCGATTGCGCTCGCGCCTGCGCGGTGGGGCGGCGATTCGGAAAGGACAGCCGCAAGATACTCCGACCAGGTCTGGCGGGACGGGCAGGCGAGGTCGGCGCCGTGGCAGGCACGCTCGAACTTGGCGAGCAGCGCCGCTAACTCGGCATCGGATTCGGAATAGGCGAATGCGTGCCGAGCGCCGCCCCGCTCTCGGCGCAGCTGAATGAGCAGGCGGACAAGCGCCACGCACCCGATCAATGCCGCGATCACGGCGACGCCAAGCAGGATTGCGGCGCGACTGCCGCGCATCCGGAGCGCGTCGATGCTATCCTGGATCCGCTCGAACAGCCGCGTCAGTGGAGACGGCCGGTCCCGAAGTGCGTCGGGCCGGCCGTCGCCGGGCGTCGCGTCGGAGACTACCCAGCCGACACCGTCGATCCAAACCTCGGCCCACGCGTGCGCGTCGCGCTGCCGGACCACCGTGACGTGCGGACCGTCCTCTTCATGTCCCAGGTACCCCACCACATAGCGTGCCGGGACACCCGCAAGTCGCAACAGGATCACGTCGGCTGAGGCGAAGTACTCGCAGTGCGCCGCCATGTGCTGCAGCAAGAAGTTCGAGACCGGGTCGCCTTTCCCGATGTCGACGCTTAGGCTGTATTTGTTGTTCGCGAGCAGGTAGCGCTCGACCGCACGCAGCCGCTTTCGCGGGTCGCCTACGCCGCGGGTAATGCGCGCGGCGAGCGCCCGGACCCTCGGGTCGATCTCCGGAGGTACGGTAAGCAGCCGCTGACGCTCCGTGGTCTTCAACGGCAGGCAGAGCGGGCCCTGGAAGTCCTCCATAGGACCGAGCGTGATAGTATATTGGCTGGGTGCGCGCTGGCTCAGCAGAATCTGGTCGCCTCGCAGTCGGACGCGATACTCCTGCGTACCCTCGTCGAACTGGAGGCCGGCGCAGTTGATCGGCGCGAACACCACCGCGCGGTTGTTCAGCAGCCGCGTTACGCGAACCGTCGGACCCGGCCGCTGCGGCTCAAGCTCGCCCGTAACCGGGTCCTCGGTAATGCCGGGTCGGAGCTGCGGTCCCCACTGGCCGTTCGAATAGTCCAGAAAGGCGCCGCCTCGCAGGTGCGACAGGTCACCGTCGCCCTCGATTCGGAGGGCGCGGACCATCGATCCCCGGTCGCCGAACGTGGACGAGAGCGATGGACTAAAGGAGAGGGACCCACGTTCGTTGAAGTTGCGCTCGCCCAGGAGCTGCATGCCCCATTGCGTCAGGTTGGCCCTTTGCGCGGTCAGGAGCGCGCTCAGCCCGGCGCCGCCTACCAACGCAATGGCGAGCGCTGCCGCATGCCGCCATGGAACGCCATGGCGGGCCGGCGTCCGTGATACTTCGGGGGCGGCGCCCGGGCGGAGGCGAATGGCGATCAGCAGCGTGAGGAAATAGCCGGGAGCGATTACGTCGATGAAGGTGTCATCGGGAGTACAGGACGCGGCGAACAGGACCAGCGCGGAGATCCAGAGGGGCCGCGCCGCCGCGGCG
>DATGJU010000659.1:0-6884 GCA_035295045.1 Chthonomonadaceae bacterium | reverse complement strand
CTTGTTCCAGTTCCACGTGGTGCCGCCCCAGATGTTCGATTCGGTCCGGATCGCCCAGCCCCGCACCGGCAGGCCGCTCGCCAGGCGGAACTCCGGCGCCGCCTCGGTCTGTCGCCGCCAGGGCTCGATCGCGCTGCGGATCATGTCCAGCATCGCGAGGTGGCACTCGGAAAGGTTGGTGACCTCGGCGGCCCAGTAGTTCATCTGGAAGTTGATATTGGAGTGGTAGTCGCAGTTCCAGGGCGGATTGTTGCTCTCGTTCCAGAGGCCCTGCAGGTTCGCCGGGAGCGTTCCAGGCCGCGACGACGAGATCAGCAGATACCGGCCGAACTGGAAATAGAGCGCCTCCAGCTCCGGATCGCCGCCGGATTTGGCGTTCTCAGCCAGCCGCTGATCTGTCGGCAGCGCGGCGCGATCGACTGGCGAGGCGCCGAGATCGAGGGATACGCGATCGAACAGCGCGCGGAAGTCACGCTCGTGCGCGGCGGCGATCGATGTGAACGGCCGGCGCGCGACCGCTCGAAGCTGGCCCTCAATTCGTCCGTGCGGATCGGTTCCGCGCCACAGCCGGCGGTAGTCCGGCGCGTAGTCGGTGCCGGCAGCCAGGTAGAGCGTGAGCGCGTCGCACCCGTCGAATGCGATTTTCGCGCCGGACGAATGCAGAGAGCCGCCGTCGTTGAGCACGAGCAGGGCCGCCTCGTACCGCTCCCCGTTGTCGAGCTGCCCGGAGAAGGAGAGACGGCCATCTGCCGATGAAACGTGGTCGCCATGCGCGCCGGATAGCTCGATCTCGCCTGTGTAGCCGCCTGGCGAGTCCGCCTCCAGCCGGACGGCGATAACTTCGTCGGGGTGGCTCGCCAGGTACTCGCGGCGATAGGTGATGCCGTTTGCCGTGTACTCTACGCCCGCGATCGCGCGCGAAATATCGAGAGACCGGCGGTAACGGGTGCGCGACGTCTGGCCGGGCAGCCGGATGCGGATGTCGCCGAAGGACTGATATGCGCCCTCCTTGGCATGGTCCTCTGTGTTGACCTCGGTCCCGGTCCAGAGGCTGTTCTCGTTGAACTGAATGCGCTCGTCTGCCGTCCCGCCAAAAACCATGGCGCCAAGGCGGCCGTTCCCGATCGGCAGGGCCTCGGTCATCCAGGCCAACGCGGGACGATCGTACCAGAGAACCAGGGGCCTTGTCACGGCATGCGGCGCGGCGCGGGCGCCGGTTCGGTTACGCTGCGCCGGCACAGGCCCGGATGCGGCGGCGAGGCACAAGGCCGCGACAGCTCCGAACCGCGCCGCAAGACCGAATCGGCATATCGCCACAAACATCGCCTCCAGTCCTCCACGTCTCGATCGATTCGCTTATCCCGGCTTGAAATGAGTCCGCTTGTGGCCGGTACGACGTTCGAACGCGCTCTGCTCGTGAACAGAGATACGTCCGACTGTCGAATTAATTGCCAGCCCGCTCGTGAACGTACGTCGCGTGTAGCCGTATTCAAAGGAGTGCTATGCAATCTGTCCTTCTAAGGAGAACATATTATGTCACCTGACGACCGCAATATTGGGCTCTCTCGCCGCGAAATGTTAGGCTTCTGCATGATGGCGATTGCGGCTCCGGCGCTGTTATCGGCGCGGGCGCTGGCCGGCCAGCGCAACATCCCCGGCCAGCCGTTCCCGTTCAAGCTCGGCCTGCAGTCCTACTCGCTGCGCAACTTCAGCCTTATCGATGCGCTAGCCAAGACGAAGGATCTCGGGCTGACCTGGTGGGAAGCGTATCCCAACCATATTCCGCTGACCGCGAACCCGGATAAGATCGCCGGCTACCGCGATGCGCTGCGATCCCACGGCGTACGGCTCATCTCCTACGGCGTGCTCGACTTCACGAACGACGAGGCCGACGCGCGATCTAAGTTCGACTTCGCCAGGGCGATGGGTATCCGAACGCTGACGGCCGCGCCGAAGCCGGACGCGCTGCCCCTGCTCGATAAGCTCACGCGGGAATATAATGTCAACATCGGCATCCACAACCACGGCCCCGACGATCATCAGTGGGGCGATTGGCAGGCGACTCTCGACGCCATTCAGCCGTACAACGTACGGGTCGGCGCCTGCGACGACACCGGCCACTATCTGCGCGCCAACATGAACCCGATCACGGCGGCGACGAAGTTCGGCAAGCGGCTGCACAGCATCCACCTGAAGGCCGTGGCGAACGGGCCGAACGGAACGAAGCGGTTCGTGCCGATCGGGACCAACGGCAATCTGCTGGACGTGGTTCAGCTCCTGCGGTTCCTCAAGGAGCAGGAGTACCCGGGCATCCTCGCCATTGAGGAGGAGGAGCAGCCGGACGACCCGATGCCACTCATCCGGGAGTCCGTCGACGCGATGCGGCGTTATATCGCGACTGCGAACACGATCCGTCTCAAGTCCGAATAGACGGCGACAGCATCCACGCGTAGAAACGCAGCCGACAAATACCGCGGCTGCGTTTCTTCATGCCGGCCGTATCGCCGGTACCGTCGTCGATGTATTGCCAGCGAAAACGGATTCGGGTACATTTCTTCGGTTGGTAATACCGGAAGGGAACACGCCGCACAATGTACTGCATCCGGTCAGGCGAGATATCCAGAATTGCTGACGGGCGGTCCGTGGAGTTTACCAGCCCGTTCGCGCAAGAGTATTACGACCAGGAGAACGCGAACTTTCAGCGGGGTGCCTGGAAGCGCGGGGACGGACGCGACACGGGCATCGTGACGCGCAGCATGCTGTGGGGCGCCAACGGCCAGGCTCGCAAGCCCCAGCCTCCGCGCGCCTCCTTCATAACGCAGCGCGGCTCGCGGCTCTACTACGTGCTGGAAATGGCGAACTCCGCAGGGCTGTTCTATTTCGACTGCGCCACGGGCCAGGAGACACGGCTATTTCACGGCAGCGACTTCACCCCCAGCGGAGTTTGCGTCGGCGACGACTATTCGCTCATCAGCACGGCGTCGGAGCCGGACGGCTCGGTTCACCTGACGCTGCTTAACGAAAACGGTCGGCTGGTTCAAACGCTGACCTCCGGCGACTGCGTGGATGAGCGGCCCTTCCGGGTGGCCGACTTTGTGTACTATCAGTCATCGGGACTTGCTCGCGGCCCGAACGGCGAAATCGCCCGAAGGTCGCCAACCGCGATCTGCCGGCTGGAGCTGAGCTCCGGCGAAGTAGAGGAGGTTGTCGCCTCGCCCGTTCACGATTATCTGCTGCCAATGGCAGCCGCCGACGGATCGCTCTACTGCATTCGGGCGGAATACGTGCCGTTCGGTCGATACCCGATACAAAATATCCTGCTCGATGCCGTGCTCTTTCCCTGGCGCATATGCATCGCCCTCTTCGGCTTCCTGAACGCGTTTTCGGTGTTATTCGGCAAGAGATCGCTAACAACCGCAGGGGGCCCCGATACGCCGCCCGTAGACATGACCAGGCACATGATCCACAACCGGATGATCGACCTGTCCAATGTGAGGCCCGGCGACAAGAAGCGCCTGGCAGCCACTCGAGACTGGAAACTGATGCGGATTTGCGATGGCAAGCAGTCGGTGGTCGCCTCGCACGCGCTCTGGTACACACTCGATGAGAGCGGGGCGCCGATCTACACGGACGGCTTCTCCGTATTCGATACGGACGGCCGGGCGATCTACTCCTCGGACGGCTTGATCACATGTCTCGCGCGGGATGGGGGCGACACGGAATAGTGCCGCGCCGATCGGGATCCGGAGCGGAACATCCGACCTGCGCGGCAGTGCGAACCTGTGATGCGCTCGAACGGCTGAATACTAACGTCGGGCGCCCCGGCTGCTCTTCTTCGGGGCCGGCGGACGACGGGGCATCTCACCGATGGGGCTCGTCCGAATTCCGGCCATCGGCACCTTTTCGTAGCACTTCGAGCAGTAGAAGTTATCGCGCTTCACCGCGGCGACGGGCAGGCTCATTCGATGCTGGCACGATGGACACGTTACGGGAATCTCTCCTGCGGCCATAAACACTCTCCTTTCGACGCGAAACCGGAATGTCGAGCAACGGTCCGCGCGATCACCAAGCCCAAAACTAACGACCCCCGTCCAGACGCCTCAGAAACGATGCGCCGAACAGAGGTCGAAACTCTGTTTGGATCGATTAAGTTTGGGTAGAATAACGAGACTTATCTGGCGATAACTCATTATACCTTAAAAAACTCGGCGGAGGCGGAAGCGCGCCTGCCGCCTGCCGGGTCGGGACCCGATGGCACAAATCAACTCAAAGCACCACGCGCTAATGGGTTCGCAGGGCTTCTGCGTGCTCGATCGAGTGTTCGCATCGAGCGAGATGGACCGGCTCGCCGGAGCCATCGAAGCCTACCAGGCGAAGCACGAACAGGCGATCCGGGAGCGCGGCGGCTCCGAGGGCATCTCCCGGGCCAGCGAGATCACCTTCACGTCGCACCTTGCCGAGCAGGACGCCGAGATCATGCGGTTCTGCCGCCGGCCGGAGCTGCTGGAGATCGCCGCCGCCTTCCTTGGCGACGACGTCGATCTTTACTGGAACCAGAGCGTCTATAAGATGCCGGAGGGCGAGAAGGAGTTTCCCTGGCACCAGGACGACGGGTACACGCCGGTCTCGCCGTCGCCGTACCTGACGCTCTGGATCGCGATCACCGATGCCACGCCGGAGAACGGCTGCATCTCCGCGCTGCCGGGCTCGCACAAGCGCGGCCTGCTGCCGCACGAGCGCACGCCGCTCGGTATGGCTTGCCATCCGGCCGCCGACCCGGACCAGGGCGTGCAGGTGCCCGTCCCTGCCGGCTCGATCACCGTGTTCTGGTCGCTAACTGCGCACAAGAGCGGCGTGAACCGCTCGTCCGGTACGCGCAAGGCCTACATCGTCCAGTACGCGAAGGCGGGATTGGTCAGTCTTACGACGGGCAGGCCGGTCGAGGCCGTCACCCCGATGCTGCGCGCCGGCCGGGCCGTATGAGCGCACGGTGGGTTGGCGCGCGCCGCTGCGGTGCAGGATCGACTCGCGGGCGGGAGGAGTCCGCGTGCCCGCTGCGGAACTGCACGGCCATTGGAACAACGCAATCCATTCCCTCTTGGACCGCCAAAGGAGGCGCCTGATGGAGCAAGGCACGCGGCGTGAGTTTCTGCACGAGGTTGGCAAGGGCGTTATTACGGCAAGCGTCGGGGCTTCACTTGCCGCGGAGCTCGGCGCCGAGAGCGCGATGGCGGATCACGCCGACCGGCCGCTGAGCTTCGGCCGCCTGGAGCCGCTGGCGGCGGCCTTCCAGGAGCGGACCGCCGAGCAGGCGCTGCCGCTGGCCGTAGAGCGGCTCTCTCAGGGAGGAGATCTGCGCGAGATCGTAGCGGCTGCGGCGCTCGCGAACGCGCGGGCGTTTGGTGGCGAGGACTACGTAGGCTTCCACGCGTTCATGGCGCTGATGCCAGCCTATCTGATGTCTCGCGAAAGCCCGCAGGGCCGGAAGGCGCTCCCCGTACTCAAGGTGCTCTACCGCAGTACGGGCCAGATCCAGGCCAAGGGCGGGCGCGCCGCGGAGGTTCTGCACACCATCGGCGCCCAGCCAATGCGCGAAGGGGCGTCACCGCGCGCAGAGTTCCTGGAGGCCGAGCGCGGCCGGCAGACGGAGCGGGCGGAGGGCCTCTTTGCCGCGATGGTGGACCGCTCCGCGACCGACGCGTTCGACGACCTCCAGGCGCTCGTCCACGACGACACGGACGTCCACCGCGTCGTGCTGGCGTACCGCGCCTGGGACCTGCTCGGCCTCACCGGCCGCGAGCATGCCCACACGACGCTGCGCCAGTCGGTGCGATACTGCCTCTCGACCGAGAAGAACCGGGTCGCACGCGGTTACCCCGAGCCCGGAATCCGTGCAACGTTACCAAAAGTGCTTGACCAGTATCGAATTGCGCAGCGGATGCCCGGAACGCGCGCCGCGGACGAGACGTGGCTCCGCGCCTTCGTCGATACGCTGCTCTCATCTGAACCCGCTCAGGCTGCGGAAGCGGTCGGCGCCGCGCTGGCGGACGGCTTCTCGCTGGACGCGATCGGCGAGGCGCTCTCGCTGGCGGCCACCCAGCAGGTCCTGCGCGATCCGGGCCGGACCGTCGCAACTCCGGGCAAACCCGTCGGCAGCGTCCACGGCGATTCCGTCGGCGTTCACGCCTCCGACTCGATGAGCGCCTGGCGCAACATCGCGAAGGTGTGCCGGCCGAACACCGCCATGGCGGGGCTCATCGTAGCCGGGTACCACCTCTCGTTCGCGTCCGGCGGTCGCGTTTGGAAAGGGCTGGAGGCGTATCCGCGGCGCCAGACCGACCTGAATGCGCTGCCCACGGAGAGCGCGGCGCTGCTGCGCGAGCTCGACGGGGCGATCCGCGAGAACGACCAGGCACGTGCCGCGGCCCTTGCTCGTCGGTACGGCGACCGCGACCACGCGCCGCGCCCGATCTTCGATATGTTCCTGCGATACGCCACAAGCGAGGACGGTGCGCTCCACGCGGAGAAGTACTACCGGACCGTGGCAGACGAGTTTGCGAGGAGCCGCAAGTCCACCCGCTGGCAGCACGTAACCGCGTTGGCGCGCGTGACGGCAAGCGAATACGGCAAGCGAGCCGACGGCTACGAGCAGGCCTGCAGCCTGCTGAAAATCACATCATAACGAGGGAGGAACTGTTCATGAGAGCAGCGCACGCGATCGCCGCAGCCGGTTTGCTGATCGTCTGCGGTGCGGCTCGGCCGGAGCCGTGCAGGGCGTCCCAGCAGGCGAAGACGCCCGCGCAGGAGGCCAAGCCGGACCCAGCCGCCTCGAAGGACGATGCGCCCGTCTGGACCGCCGACTTGAGTAAGGCGGCGATACCCCA
>DATGJU010000658.1:0-2658 GCA_035295045.1 Chthonomonadaceae bacterium | reverse complement strand
GGTATGGGCCGACACCTGGTCGACGTTTGTTGCGTGGCTGCAAGAATTTAGAACGGAGCGTCCTGGACTGTGTTTCGGCTTTGTGGAATACTGATTGCGGTTACCGTGTTGCTGGCGTCTGGCGCAGTGCGCGCGGCGCGGATCGTCGTCTCATCGCTGGAGGGACGGCCGGTCGCGCCGCTGGAGGGAAAGGCGCGTAAGACGACGGTGCTCGTCTTCATCACGAACGACTGCCCGATCGCGAACCAGTGCGCGCCGGAGATCGAGCGAATCTACCGCACGTATCGACCGAAGGGCGTTGCCATGTACCTCGTGTATGTGGACGGCTCGCTGACGGCCGCGGCGGCGCGGGCACACCACAAGGCGTACGGGTACACCTGTCCGGCGGTGCTGGACCCCGGCCACCGGCTGGTAAAGGAAGGCAGCGCCACCGTGACGCCGGAGGCGGCGCTCTTCGACGCGCGCGGGCGGCTGGTCTACCACGGCCGCATCGACGACCGCGCCGTGGCGCTGGGCCGCGTGCGCGCCGTGCCGCTTCACCGCGACCTGCGGGAGGCGCTGGACGCTCTGCTGGCCCGCCGGCCCATCAAGGCGGCGTACCGTCCGGCGGTGGGCTGCTCGATCCTGGCGGGGCGGTGAGAAGTCGGACTACGAAAGACACGAAAGGACTCGAAAAGGACCCTGACGATGCGGCTCCGGGATTCGACTGAGGAGGAGGTGCTCGCGGAGTATCCCGGCCTGGCGAGGGATGACATACGGGCGTGTTACCTCTTCGCCGGCAAGTCTCTGGAGAGTACGGACTTCATGCCGCTCGTCGCAGCCCCGAAGTAATGCGGTTTCTCGTGGATGAATGCACCGGACCGGCCGTTGCGGAATGGCTGCGCATGGATGGGCACGATGTGGTTTCGGGCCTTTGCCGCCTACCACGGTTATCCGTCGCGCTCCAAGACGGCTTCGGCGACCCGCTGGCGCGGAACATTCGCACATACGGCTGGACGGTTTGACGCTCGCCCCTCCGCTTCCGCGGGTAACGGCGATATCCCATGGCGCGCAGGTTGGCGTATAATGTTCGCGGGAGCGAGCCAAAATGAACGATGAGTTACTGGACCGAATAGTTTCCAATCGCGCGGTAATGGCGGGGAAGCCAGTTATCAGGGGCACACGTTTGACTGTCGAGTTTATCCTAAAGTTACTGGCTTGCGGAGCGACCGAGGAGGAGGTGCTCGCGGAGTATCCCGGCCTGGTGAGGGATGACATCCGCGCGTGCTACCTCTTCGCCGGCAAGTCTCTGGAGAGTACGGACTTCATGCCGCTCGTCGCAGCCCCGAAGTAATGCGGTTTCTCGTGGATGAATGCACCGGACCGGCCGTTGCGGAATGGCTGCGCGCCGAAGGGCACGATGTAGTGTCCGTATACGATGACCGGCGCGGAATCGACGATGACGCCGTGCTGCAGATCGCGATTTCGGAGCGTCGAATCTTGATCACAAATGACAAGGACTTCGGAGACAAGGTGTTCCGCGATGGACGCCGTCATCATGGTGTCGTATTGATGCGTCTCGATGACGAGCGATCCGCCGTCAAGGTAGCGACAGTCCGCCGGCTGATCGCCCAATATGCGGAGGAGTTGCCGGATCGATTTACCGTCGTAACGGAAAATCGCGTTCGGCTGGGCGCGAAAGCCGACGTCCGCTAGGCCAGAAAGTTTCACTGAGCGGGACGCCGCCTACCAAGGATAGCCGTCGCGCTCCAGGACCGCGTCGGCGACCTGGCGGCGCAGGGCGACGGTTTCCGTGGTGGGAAGTGCGACGGAGGCCGGGCCGACGTCGCCGCAGCCGCGCACCACGGCGGCAAGTCGCGCGGCGGCCAGGACCGTCGCGTTGGCGGTGAGAAATTCGGCCGCGGACCGCGCGGCCGGCCGGTCGGTCTGCGTGGCGCGGCGTGCGGCGCTCTCGATCGCGTAGGCGCCGATGGCAAGGTCGGCGATGTTGCCGACGATTTCTTGCTCGGCCATCAAGTTCTGTCCGAAGCGACCGTGGGCGCACTGGAGCGCGGCGGCCACCGCGGCGGCAGGGGTCCGGTGGACATCGTGGACAATGTGGCCGCCGGGTACGCCGGCGGCCGGTGCTAAGTCCATTGATATCCGGCCCGCCTTGACCCGCCGCCGCAGCTGGTCCACGATCGTGAGGCGGTTGATCTCGTTCGTGCCCTCGAAAATGCGGAAGACCCGCGCGTCGCGATAGGCCTGGGCGACCGGGAACTCCTCGCTGAAGCCGTAGCCGCCGTGGATCTGGAGCGCCTCGTCCACCACGAAGTCCAGCGTCTCCGTCGCGAACACCTTGCAGATCGCGCACTCGATCGCATACTCCTCCGCGGCCGAGCGCAGCCCCTCCTGCTCGGCCTGAGCTTCGCGCTCCTGGTCAGGTCCGTCTCCGCGCTGCCCGTCTTCGTGTTCCCTTGAGTGTTCGCGCCTTCGCGTGTCGGAATCCTCTCCCGGGTCGGATGTTTTGGACTTCAGGTCTTGGATTTCGGACTTTGCGTCTCCACGTCTTTGTGTGAGGAAATCCGCCGAGAAGACCGCGTCCAGGTACCCCCCGGTACGGTACAGCATGCTCTCCAGCGCGAACGTGCGGATCGCCATCTCCGCCAGCTTGGCGCG
>DATGJU010000657.1:0-7379 GCA_035295045.1 Chthonomonadaceae bacterium | reverse complement strand
TCGATCGGGAGGAGACGCAGCTCACGGTCGTCACGCAATGGGATTCGCGGACGCGGCTGCTGACGGCCCGCAACCCGTACCATCCGGACTACGGGGGGCGCGTGGCCTTCGTGGCGTCCAGCCTTCCGATCGTCTCCTTCACCGGCGACCGCGCGGAGTTTCTGGGCCGCAACGGCACGGCTGCCCGCCCCGCGGCGCTCTCGCGCACGCGGCTGGCCGGGCGCGTCGGCGCGGGGCTGGATCCCTGCGCGGCGATCCAGGTACAGGTCGAGATCGATCCCGACCACGAAGTCGAAGTTGTGTTCCTGCTCGGCCAGGCGGACGACGCGAACCAGGCGCAGCAGGTCGCCGAGCGCTTCCGCAGCCCGCAGGCGTTCGCTGCCGCGTTCCAGGCGACGCGCGATTGGTGGGACCGGCTGCTCGGAACGATCGAGGTAGAGGCGCCGGACCTCTGCATCGGCTTCCTGATGAACCGCTGGCTGCCCTACCAGGCGCTGAGCTGCCGCATCTGGGGCCGCTCGGCATTCTACCAGTCGGGAGGCGCATTCGGCTTCCGCGACCAGCTTCAGGACGTGATGGCAATGGTCTACGCCTCGCCGCAGACGGCGCGGGAGCAGATCCTCCGCTCGGCGGCGCGCCAGTTCGTCGAGGGAGACGTGCAGCACTGGTGGCATCCGCCCTCCGGCGCGGGCGTCCGCACGCGGATTTCCGACGATCTGCTCTGGCTGCCGTTCGTCACGGCCCACTACGTCCGCACGACAGGCGATGCCTCGATCCTCGACGAGACCGCGCCCTTTATCGAGGGCAAGCAGCTCGAGGAGAATGAGCACGACGCCTACTTCGTCCCGACGGTCTCGGAGCAGGAGGGGTCGCTGCTGGAGCACTGCCGCCGCGCGATCCAGAAGGGCCTCACGGCGGGGCCGCACGGGCTGCCGCTCATCGGCGCCGGCGACTGGAACGATGGGCTCAACCTGGTGGGCGCGGAGGGCAAGGGCGAGAGTGTGTGGCTCGCCTGGTTCCTGATCCACGTGCTCAACGACTTCGCCGAGCTGCTGGAGCAGCGGAACGGAGCGGCAGAGGCCGCAGAGGCGCGCAAGAAAGCGGCGACTATCGCGAAAGCGGCCGAGGACTCCGCATGGGACGGCGAGTGGTACCGGAGGGGCTATTTCGACGACGGCGCGCCGCTCGGGTCGAAGCAGAGCGACGAGGCCAAGATCGACTCGCTGCCGCAGTCCTGGGGCGCGATCTGCGGCGCCGCCGACGCCGGGCGGGTGAGACAGGCGATGGCTTCCGTGCGAGACCAGCTTGTCCGGCCGAAAGATAAGCTGGTCCTGCTATTCACGCCTCCCTTCGACAAGACCACGCATGATCCGGGCTACATCAAGGGCTACCCGCCGGGCGTGCGCGAGAACGGCGGCCAGTACACGCACGGCTCGCTCTGGGCGCCGATGGCCCTCGCGCGCATGGGCGACGGCGACGGCGCCGTGGAGCTTCTGCAGCTCATGAACCCGGTGGAGCACGCCCGCGAGGAGCAGGGCGTAGCGCGCTACAAAGTAGAACCGTACGTGGCGTGCGCGGACGTCTATTCGCTGGAGAGGCGCGTGGGTCAGGGCGGCTGGACGTGGTACACGGGCGCGGCCGGCTGGATGTACCGCATCTGGCTGGAGGAGGTGCTCGGCTTCCGGCTGCGCGGCGATAAGCTGACGATCGATCCCTGCATCCCCTCGAACTGGCCGGGCTTCACGCTGCGCTACCAGCACGGCACGGCGCGCTACACGATCAAGGTCGAGAACCCGTCGCACATCTGCCGAGGCGTTCAGACCGTAGAGCTGGACGGCCGTCCTCTGCGAGACCCGGTCGTCACCCTCGCCGACGACGGCGCGGACCACACCGTCCGCGTTACACTCTGGCCGGGATAAATCTCGTAGACGTTTCTAGAGCCGGGGCGTGAGCACGCGCGCCAGGTCTGGAGAGAGGTAGGGGGCGGGGAAGTCGGGGGCGAAGAAGAGTCGCAGGTCGTTCGTCACGTCCTCGGCGGCGATCCGCCAGACGCGGCCCTGTGCTGCGGGCGGCACGCGCACTTCCGTCACCACGGCGGGATCGAGGTCACCGGCCACGCGCGCTGCGACGGCGCCGTCCGGGTCGGTTACGGTGATCTTGCCGCCGCGCCCCGGCGCCTGGCCCTCGGCCTCGACCGTGAAGCGGAACTCCTCCACTCCCTTCGGCACGTAGAAGTACATCCGCCCGAACTGGCCGTTCACGGTGAACGGGTAACGCACAGAAGCCGGCGACGCGTATCGCTGGCCGGAAATCAGCTCGATGCGGTGGCTGTTGGAGCCGGAGTCCGCAACGAGCACGTATGTGCCGGAGAGCAGCGGCGTGTATCGCACGGTGTCGCTCTCGCCCATGCGCATGTGCCCCTCCGCGAGGCGCTGACCGTTCGGCCCGGTCAGAACCCACTGTGTTCCGGGGCGGTAGTTGGCGAGCTGCACATTCGTAACCTTCGCCTCGATCGGCTCGCCGGCCGCCGCCCGGATAAAGACGATACTTCGGTAGCGCGTCCGTGGCAAGAAGATACGCGCAAGCGGGGTGCCGGACGTGGGGGCGGAGAGCAGGTGCGGCACGGCGATGTCCCGCACGGTGAGCACGGGCAGCGGCGGATCGAAGGGCCGGACGCGAAGCGCGGAAACGTAACGTCCGCCGGAGCGCCGCAGCCTGTCCAGCTCATCGTCGGCCGTCTTGATCGCGGCCCAATAGCGGTCGAGCGGCTCCCGGAGCGAATAGCCCGGATTGCGGCTCGTGTCTTCCGCCAGGCTTTCGATGGTGTAGACCCAGTAGCCGGACGCGTGCGCGGCGCAGGCGTAGTACTGCTCGGCCAGGTTCTCGGTCGGAAACTGCTGCTGCCAGATGCCTGGCACGAACAACACGTGCGCGCCCGCCGCGGCGAAGATTCGCTGCTGCCTGTCGATGAAGTCGGTATAGCCGGGGCTATAGGTCCGCTCCGAGAAGCCAAGCAGCGGGTAGCGCTCCGTGCCGAGGCCGGCCGCGAGCGCGCGCGTGAACGGCCCTTCCAGATCAGGGTGCAGCGTGCCGATGAGAAACTCCGGGCTCTTCGCGTGGCACGCCTTCTCTACACGGCGGCACAGCTCCTCGACGCGCGCCGCGAACCGCTCCTCATACCGCCTCTGCAGCCCGTTTCGGCGAAGCCAATCGGCGCGCTCAGCCGCGCGCGGCAGCGGATTCGGCGGGCTCTGCCCCGTGGCCTGAAAGAACTCCCGCATGCAGTCCGGGCAGTAGCAGACGCTGTCGTAGGAGAGGTGGTCCGCGCCGTACATCTCCGGATCGAGGACCGCCCCGTCGATCCCCAGCTCGCGCGCGTGCTCCGCCAGCGCCGCCATCCGGTCTCGCACGTACCGGTCCCAGAACCGCTCGTCCAGTGGACATGGCGTCTTTTCCATCGTCCGGCCGATCGCGGTCACTTCGCGCCGATCATTGGGGATGCGCTCGGTGTCGCCCCCGCGAAAGTTGAAGACGGGCAGCAGGTGCAGTCGCGCACTGCGCGCCGCGGCTCCCCACGCGGCAAGGTCCTTCAGGTTCTGCTCGGACGGCGGCGACTGCAGGCCGCCGAACTTGGGCAGGAGCGCGTTCATTCCCGCCGCCCGCATTTTGGCGAGCGCCGGGCCGAGATCCGCTGCGGACATATATCCGGCCCGAATCTTCTCCCGCCCGATCCAGCGGTAACAGGGGGCCGGCGGCGTCGCAACGGGCTCGATGGCGGCGGCGCGGGCCGCGGTTCGGGACAGGATGAACAGGACGGACAGAATCGGGGTTATGTTTCGCATGGTTTACGTCGTAGGATAGCCTATCGCGATATATGACCGTGCGCCGGCGGGTCTCCGTGAACGGAGCAAGCGCCTGCCGATAGCAAGGCTGTTCCTCACGCGGACCGTGGTGGGACTCTATATTTGAAAGGCGATGCGATTCAGGGTGGCAGGCGCGCTTACGCGCGCAATCTCGAAATCAGCATCTCGATGTCACGACAGAGCTTGTCGAAAGATCCACATGCCTTGGCCTCATGCAGGTCGAAACGCCTCGCGAAGACCGCCTGATCCACGGTTTCGCTGTACTTTCGACTACCCAGCATATTTCGACGAAGCCACCCCTTGGCGTCCGACAATCCTTCGGGGTGCTGAGGTGGCACTAGATCGGGTGCGAGCCCTTGACTCCCTCGCAGAGAAACCGCGGCCGAAGCGAACCACGCCTCGAATTCGGGCTTCGCTATCACGACGGCAACAGGATAGTCCGATCGTGCGGCGACCGCTCGCTTAAGCAGATCAGTCCCAAGCTGCGCCGGGCAGTCTTCGTCCGCGTCCATTAGGACCAAGATGCCGCCAGGTCCGTCAAGCTTTCGAGCAGCTAGCTCAACGGCGGATTCCAACTGCTGCGGCTGAACGATCTTATTGCGCGCCACCCGAATGGCCGGATGAGCAATCTGGAGAGTGACGTCCGGAGCAACCGCTAAAGCGATGCGCCGTACGGTAATTGGGACAGCCTCGACATCGCCGTATCCTTCTACGATACATGCGATGCAAATGGGATTCATCCTTCCTCCAGCTCGAAGAATTTCATCTGCCCATTGGTCGATTCACGGATCGCGCGCTGATCGGGCGCAAGCTGATTCATCCTCAGTAGGCTGCCCGCCGTATAAAGGTGGTCGCGCAGCGCAGTAACGTCGGCAGCGTCAATCGGCCCAACTTGAGAGACGCCCTTTGCAGCGACGACTGCAATCAGGTCCTCTGCGCGTATGTGGTCATTGTCGAGTAGATCCGGGCTATGGCTGGTTACCAGAATCTGCTTTTGTTCGCTCGCCTCCATAAGGCCATCGATCAATGCGCCGAAAGCGGCAGGATGCAGGGCAACTTCAGGCTCCTCAATTCCAATCAGCGGGACGCCAGGATACGCCCCATTGCCCGTCTGAAATAGTGCGACGAGAACCCCCAACGCCCGCAGTGTACCGTCCGACATACTGGACGCCATGAAGCGCCACGGAAACTCCGAGCCTGCGACCTCCTGCCTGAACTCCAGCGTCTCCTTGGGGCCGACAATTCTCGTGTCGACGCCGCTGACACCCGGAACGACTACACCGAGGTACTCCTGAATTCGAGCCTTCACTTCTGGTGCATGCACGGCGATTGCCGCAACTACGCTGGCGATATTGTCGCCGTCCCTTGTCAATCGCTCACCGGCATCCGGCTGCTGAAGGTCCCGGATTCGCTCGGGATTCAGGTTATAAAACGCCATTCGTGAAAGCGCATCGTAAACGGGGCGAAAGGGAGGCAGGCCAGACGCGGAGACGAGATACAGCCGGTCCGAGATAGTTGCCGGCGCCGCGGGCTCGCTTGAGCGAACCTGGCCATGGTCCACTCGATAGTAGGCAGGTTGCTCAAAGACTTCGCTTGAGTGTATTAGGCACTCCTCGCTCTGCACCTCATAGCCGCCTTGCGGGCGAGCGCCGACCCGAAATGAATAGTGCCCCGACTGCCCCGAGCGCAGTTTGAAGTCGAGCCTGATACTGAAGTGCGTGGGATGTCCACCGGAACGGCGGCGGACCTCCTTAATTCCGTTTCGCTGGCGCAGTGCATGATCGAGCGACGTGTTGAGGGCGTCGGACACGAATCTAAGCGCGTCCAGGAAGTTGCTTTTCCCGGCGCCGTTCGGGCCCACCAGGAACATGAGCGGCCGCATTGAGATGTTACACGATGCGATGCTCTTATAGTTCTTGAGTGCGACTCGTGTAAGAAATGTAGCGTCAGGCAATCCGGATTCCCTTCGTCGAGACATACCGCCACGATACTCCTTATCCATCGCGGGTCGAATCACCTGCTCGTGCCGGATGATGCCGGCCCGCACGAGTCGGAGAACAGCGGCGGCCTCCGCGCCTGCCCTTCGGAACTCTTCGCTGCTCCGATGTACTCCAAAGGAGGAGATTGCCCGCACGTATGTGAATTACGTATCTGGATATGTACTGAAACCGATTGTGGCAAGGCAATATACCTGCGTTGGCTGGAGGCAAAGATGCGGACTCTGATCCTGATCGCACTCACTCTTTCGGTTCTGGCACCGGCGGGTTGCGGCGGTGGAGGATCCGGTGGCGGCGGCGGGACGCGCGTCACGGTAACGATCCAGCCAAAGACCTCCGCCATCACAACCGGGCAGCAGGAGCCTTTCTCGGCCACTGCCTTCGGCTCGACGAACCTCAGCGTCTAGTGGAGCGTTCAGGAAGGAGTCGACGGCGCCGTCGACCTCCGGCACGTACCACATCGTGGTTACCAGCGTGGCCAACAACTCTGCGAAGGCAGTAGCCACTGTGACCGTACAGGCTCCGGTCGTAACGACGGGATCTGCCTCGGGAACGATCCAGTAGCGATTCCGCCGTGACCCTCGCCGCGAGCCTGAAAGTCCAATGACCTCGCCGCACGTCGACTTTACCAGCCCGGAGTTCCTCGCCGATCCCTACCCGTGCTACGCCCGCCTGCGCGCGCACGGCGAGCCGGTCTATCTCGACCTGGCCGGCCCGACGGGCGGCATGTGGCTGGTGACGCGGTATGACGACGTTTCGGCAGTGCTGAGGGAGGCGGCGATCTCCAAGGAGATGCGCCGGCTCGTCCCCGCGCCGCCGCCCATGCCGCTGGACGCGACGATGCTATTCCGCGATCCGCCCAACCACTCGCGGCTGCGCGGCATTGCCAACCAGGCCTTCACTCCGAAGCGGGTCAAGGATCTGGAGCCGAGGATCGAGGAGATCGCGAGCGCACTGCTGGACCGCTGCCGCCCTGCCGGCACTGTGGACCTGATCGCGGACTACGCGATGCCGCTCCCGATCATCGTTATCGCCGAAATGCTCGGCGTGCCGCCGGACGATCGCGATAGGTTCCGGGCCTGGTCGAACGACTTGATCACCGGAACCGACATGGCGCGCGGGACCGACGAGCGCCGGCGCCGCCAGGCCGAGGCGATCATGGCGCTGATGAGCTACTTCGGCCGGCTGATCGCCGAGCGGCGCAGCAGCCCGCGCGACGATATAATCAGCGTGATGATCGCGGCACACGACGAGGGCGGCCGGATGACGGAGGAGGAGCTGCTCGGCACCTGCATCCTCCTGCTCGTCGCCGGCCACGAGACTACGGTCAACCTGTTCGGCAACGGCATGCTTGCGCTCTTGCGCCACTCGGATCAGCTTGCGCTGCTGCGCGCCCGGCCGGATCTGCTGCCTTCGGCAATCGAGGAGATGCTGCGCTACGAGAGCCCGGTCCAGCGCGGCACGTTCCGCGTCACCACGGCTGCGGTGGAGATCGGCGGCAAGACGCTCGGTCCCGGCG
>DATGJU010000656.1:0-10034 GCA_035295045.1 Chthonomonadaceae bacterium | reverse complement strand
GACATCTGCGGCATCGAGGAGGGAGATGCGCCGCCGATTCCCACAGTCCCCTCGGCGCGGCGGCAGATGGCGCAGCGGATGATCTTTGCGCTCACCGGCTGGTCGCCAGCCCGCGCGCCGATGCAGGCAGCGCCCCGCGATGTCGGCGTCTACCGTTCGCGCGGCGAGGGTCCGCTGGATCTGCTTCGCCGCCTCCGCGACAGACTTTCCGGCTCCGCCGTCGAGGAGATGGAATCCGCATCGCAAGATGAAGCCGCCATGACGCTGCTCCGGCTGCACGGCGAGGGCGTGCGCGCCCTTATGGACTATGTTGCGCTCGAGACCGCCGGCAAGACCGATGGCTTCCAGTTGGAAACGGCGCTCAGGCTGCTCTACGATACCGGCGACCGGACGATCTACCCCACGCTCATCGAGCGCCTGGCGGCGTCGCCGAGCCCGCTGGCGCGCAGACTGCTGGCGGACGCGCTGATCGAATCGGGCGAGCCGTCCGCGGTCCCGGCGCTGTTCCGCTTCGCGCAGTCCGCGGCGGAGGATGGCGTTTCGCGGCGCGAGGCGCTCTACCGGGTTTGCGAGCCGGGCGCGGGCGGCGTTCCGCGCGACGCGGTTACGCGGTGGCTGGAGCGAAGCATCGCGGACCGGCGCTCGCCCGCGTGGCTGCGCCTGTTCGCCCGCTTCGAGCTGCTGAACGACCGCGGCGCGCGCGCGCGGAGGATCGCGCTCGCCGCGTTCCAGGGCGAGCCGACTGCATCGTTTGCCCTGCGGGGCGTCGTGCTGAAGTCGCCGAATGGGCGATTCAGGATCAGTAACGTCCCACCCGACCCGTTGGTCTGCAAGGTCGATGCCTCGGCCCGCGATCGCAACGGGGTGCTGTGGTGCGTCGTGCACTGGTCCTATCTCGGTAACGACGACGACATGTGGCTGGCGCGATCCACGGACGGCAAGCACTGGACCAACCTGCGCTACGTCATGACGGATCCCGTCGTAACAATGGACGGCTATTCGCAGGATACGATGAAGCTCAGACTGACCCGCGGCGGGATCGAGCTTGTTTGGCCCCCCTTGCCCAACGACGCGACCGCGAAAAAGAGGCACAGCTACGTCCGATCGGTCTCTTTCGCGGACTTGGACCGGGATTCGGATGGCGACGGCCTGCCCGATCGGCTGGAGCGCGCGATGGGAACGGACCCGTACCGACGGGACACGAACGGTGACGGCGTATCGGACGAGCGCGACAAGAACCCCTGCTACCGGCGCCGGCCTCTAACCGATGAGGAGGGAATCTACCAGGCCGTGATGGAGGGCCTCTGCCAGGCGGAGCGGTTCGGATCGGACGGCACCAAGCTCGGCGGCCCCGATGCCGCGGTTTCACTCGCCGAGCGGGGACAGCCGATCGTCCTGCGCGGCGCCGCTCGCGACTGCGGCCTGCGTATTTGGGGGCATTACGGCCCCGCGGTCTACCTTCCGCTCAGGTCCCCCGCGGATTACGCGGCGCTTTCCTCCTACCGATCTCAATACGAGTTCTGCGCCCCGATGCGGGATATCGAGCCGCAAGCCAAGGAGGATGCGCCGGCAGCGGCCACCGATCCGTTCGACACGAAGCTGGCGCCAGACCCTCCACCCAAGGCGCCGCAGTTCGCGGACTATTTCCCGGTTCAGCGGTCCAAGGACGGCCTACGGGCGCGGGTCGGCTTCTGCCAGCGCGGTGGTCGGCCGCTGTACGATGTCGAGGGGCGGAAGATCGACGGCGTCTGGTATCCCGTCCAGTGCCGCCTCGTCCAAGCGCCCGGCCGCCAGTTCATCAACTGGAGCGGACCGGACGCCGAGCTCGTCGTCCCGCTGCGCCGGCCCAAGCCGTAGGGCGTCCGTCCGCGCCACTTCCGTTGCTGCCGCGAGTCGCGCCCCGCGCCACGTCCAGCGTGAGTTGAAACGCCTGTGATGAACCGAAGACGAACGCAATTATTCATTGCAATCATCGCCATCGTTGCTGTAGGCTATGCCGCAGTGCGCTGGGCGGAGCGCCCGCAGCGCGGCGAGATCCTGGTAAGGGGGCCGGACGGCCGCACGCACGCGTGGCGCCGGATGCGCGCGGCCTGGACGTTCAAGCCGGGCATAGTGGGATACCACTCCAGGATCAAGGCGATGGTCTGCCGCGATGGCCGGCTCTACTACGCGTGCGAGTGCGAAGCGGGCTGCCTGGAGACCGCTTCCGGCTATCTCGTCTGGCGCAGGCCCTTCGTCACGCAGCAGCAGGCGGCGCAAGCGGCGTCGAATGGCGGCGGGAGCGATCCGACCCTCAAGATCGCCGCGGACGACCGGTACCTCTACGTCGTGGATTGCATCGATCAGAATTCGCAATTGCCGCCCTGCCGCCTCCGGGCGATCGACATCGGCTCCGGCAACGTTGCATGGGAGCGCGCGATGCTGCCGGAGCCGATCGATGCGCCGTGCCCTGCCGGCTCCGCCATCCTCGTACCGACGGCCGATGGCGCCGTAGCCGCCTACCGCCGCGACAACGGAGCGCCGCTCTGGTCCAGAAAGATCGCGGGTGACGTGCGCGCCGCAAAGGACGGCAGGGGAATCGTGGTGCGGGCGCACGCGACAGTGGCTGTGGCGCAGGTAGGAGCCGGCCGGCTGGTCGCGCTGCGCACAAGCGACGGCGCGCCGCTCTGGAGCTACGGCGGTGTGGGCGAGGCCGGCAGCTCGGAAGGCCCCGTTCTGCGCAGCGGAGTCGTCTATGCGCTGCGCTGGGACTCCGCGCTCGTCGCATTGAACGAAACCACCGGAAACCGGATCTGGGAGCGATTCGCGAATGGGATCGGCAGCCCATCGACGGGCGTATGCGTGGCCGGCGACACGGTGGTTGCGCGACCTCGATCCGACGTTGCCGTCGGGGTCAGCCGCGCCAGCGGCGCAACGAAGTGGCTCTCTCCAATTCCGCGCGGCGAGAACCAATCGCGCGGCCTGATCTCGTTGTCCTGGCACAGCGATGGAGCGCGGACGGCGGCTGCCGGCGGGCTGCTGTGCGACGTTCGGTACGGCTACCCCGTGCTCGACGGCCGGCAGAGCGAAATCCGGTCTATCCGAAGCTGCGCGTATGTGGCGATGCTGGACCCGACGACGGGCCGCGAGCGGTGGCGCTGGCAGCCGCAGGAGCTCTACAGCATCGACAACGTCGCGTCCGACGGGCAGCGACTCCTGGTCTCCGACGGCACGGACATCCACGCCACGGAGGATGGCGAGCCTCCCGCCCTCCCTGCGTCTCCCGCCGCCCGGCGGAGCCTGGCGCAGCGCTGCGTGTTCGCGCTCTGCAAGTGGTCGGACCCGAAGAGCCCGATGCAGCAGCCCACGAGCGCGAGCACGGGCTTTCGCTCGCAGTCCGACAGTCCGCTCGATCGCCTGCGCAGCCTGCCCGACCGGCTGCATGGGCCGGACACGACGCAGTACGACTTGCCGGACCACGACGAGGCGGCGGCAACGCTGCTGCGACTGCACGCAGACGGGACGCGGGCGCTGCTCGACTACGTCAGGTACGATACCGCGCAGCCCTCGTTGAGCGGCCAGATCGAGCAGGCGCTCGACCTGTTGTACGACGCGGACGACCCGTCGGTCTACCCCGCGCTAGTCCGCTGCCTTGCTCTCTGTCCCGACGCGGATGCGCGCAAGCACCTCGCGCAGACCCTCATCCGGTCCGGCGACCTCGGCGCGGTGCAGGCGCTGTTCCAGTTCGCGCGGACCAGCTCGAACGACGCCAATACCCGGCGCGACGCGCTCTACTGGGTGTGCCGGGCCCAGGGATCGAAGTTGGACCGGGAGGCCGTCACGCGATATCTCCTGTCCGTTGTTGCCGACCGGAAGGCGCCGTCATGGCTGCGGCTGTTCGCGCGATTCGAGCTGCTGAACGAGCGCGGCAACGCGGCCCGGCGCGCGGGCCTCGCGGCCTTCGAGGGCGAGCCGACCGCCGCGCTCGGCCTAGACCGCATCACGCTTGCCGACAATAGGCTAATTATACTACCGAGGCCGGCCGGTGCTCCGGTGAACATCCACATCGAAGCCAAAGTGAGAGACGCCGGCGTGGGCTGGTGGGGCCTGTTCCATTGGGACTATCTCGGCTCCGATTCGGACCTGTGGCTCGCCCACTCCGCGGACGGCAAGCGGTGGAAGCGCCCGCTCTACATCATGGACGAAGCAAGCGTCGTTCCCTGGAACTACTACTCCCAGAAAATGGAGTTGTGCGCCACTGTGGGCGGCTTCGAGATCGTCTGGCATGAGTCGCCGATGTTCGAAAGCATTAAGAAGGGTCGCGCGGACCGGGCGCGCTTCTCGCTCGCGGACATAACGCGCGACAGCGACGGCGACGGCCTGACAGACCGGCTGGAGCGGGCGATCGGCACCGATCCCTACCGCGCGGACACGAACGGCGACGGCATCCCGGACGGCTCGGACAAGAACCCAGCCTATCGCTCCCACAAACTCACCGACGAGGAGGGCATCTACCAGGCTATCATGGAGGCCCTCTGCCAGACGGAGCGCGCCGCTCAGGACAAGCCTGCAAATCTGTCAGAATTCGATGTGGCATTCGGCGACCGGGGGGCGCCGCTCGTGCTCCACCCGCCGCCCGGCAGCGCCGGCGTGGCGATACGCGGTCACCGTGGCGCCGTCGTCACCAGGCCGGTTAGAGGCGCCATCCGGCCGGGAGAGCCTGTATTTCGGAACAAGTCTTGGACCGGCTGGAACTTCGTTGGGCCTACGATCGGGTTGGATGGAAAGATTCGCCGCACGGACGGAGATATGACCGGCGCAGCGTATCCGCCCGACGACCCGTTCACCCCGACCGCAGGCGTTGCAAATCCGTCAAGGCCGCGTCCGGCTACCTTTCGCGACTACTTTCCTGTGGAGCGATCTGCGGACCGTAAGCGTGCAAGGGTTGGATTTGCCCAACGTACGATGGATTGGAATAACACGCAGGTTAGCTACGACGTCGAGGCGCGCAAGATTAATGACGCATGGTTTCCGGTCGAGTGCCGGTCCATTTCCGCGATTGGCTGGCACGAATCATCTGCCATCGTCATTCCGGAGCGCGGCCCGCAAGCGATCCGACAGTGATCGCTCTGTTCGCAATCCTGTCCATCCACCCCATCTGCTTCGTCCTGTCCAAAGGCGCACCTCCGCGCCCCACGACCCCGGCGGTTGACGGCGATTCGCGATATCGTCTACACTGCACAAGGCGCCGCCCGCCGGCGGGAGAAGGAGGAGCATCCACAATGAGGTCGATAGCAAGCTGGAGACTGCTTTTCGCGGCAATAATCGCCATCGCGCCGGCCGCTGGCCGCGTCGCCGCGCAGCCCGCGGGGCGCGCGCAGCCGCCGGCATTCGTCTCGCCGGAGGTCTCGCCGGACCGGCGCATCGTCTTCCGCATCTACGCGCCGCGGGCCGAGTCGGTCCGGCTGAACGCGGGCGACATCCCCGGCGTGGGCGGCGGTGGCGCGATGAAGAAGGACGACAACGGCGTATGGGAGCTGACCGTCGATCCGGTGCCGCCGGGCGCCTACCGCTACACGTTCAACGTGGACGGCGTAGCGACGGTCGATCCGCGCAGCCCGGCGACCAGCGAGTCCAACAACAATGCCTGGAGTCTCGTCCTCGCGCCAGGCTCCGAGCTGATGGACACGAAGAGCGTGCCGCACGGCGCGGTCGCCGCCGTAACCTACTACTCCTCGGTCCTCGCGCGCTTCCGCCGGATGCACGTCTACACGCCGCCCGGCTACGAGAGCGGCAAGGGCCGCTACCCGGTGTTCTACCTGCTGCATGGCGCAAGCGACAGCGACGACTCGTGGAGCTCGGTCGGGCGCGCGCCGGTGATCCTGGACAACCTGATCGCCGCGAAGAAGGCCGTGCCAATGATCGTGGTGATGCCGGCCGGCCATACGCGCAACTCGTTCACGGTTCCGCCGCCCGGCGCCCCGCGCCCGCCCGCCGACGAGTTCGAGCAGGAGTTCCTGCACGACATCCTGCCCTACGTCGAGGCCAACTACCGAAGCATAAACGACCGGGCGCACCGCGCGATCGCGGGCCTCTCTATGGGCGGCGGCCAGACGCTCAATCTGCTCATTCCCAACCAGGAGAAGTTCGCGTACGCCGGCGTGTTCAGCTCCGGCCTGTTCGGCGCATTTCCGAACCGCCGGCCGGGCGCCGAACCGCCCGCGCCGGACGCGCGCTCGCCGTACGAAGATCAGCACAAAGCCGAACTCGACAACGCGCAGTGGAAGCGGGGGCTGAAGCTCGTCTGGTTCAGCACAGGCCGAGACGACCGGCTGATGCCGACCACGCAGTCCACCGTGGCGCTGCTCAAGCGCCACGGCTTCGACGTCCACTTCCAGGAGTCCGCCGGCGGCCACACCTGGCTCAACTGGCGCGACTACCTCAGCGAGTTCGCGCCGCTGCTGTTCAGGTAGCCGCGCCAGACGCGTAACAGTCCACGCGTCACGCCCCACGATGCCGGCGCAGCAGGTCTCGCAGGTACAGCTCCGTCACCGGATGGACCTCGTAGCGCTGGCCGAGCAGCTCGCGCAGCCGGCGAATCGCCACGTCGCGCGGGACGCCGGTATTCCGCTCGTAACGGATCCAGAACTCGTTCCACCAGTTCGGGGGCTGCACCTTCGCGCCCGCGTATTCCGTCACGCGGCCGGTCTCGCCCTCCGTCACCAGGCTGCCGACGTACTCGCTGCGCGAGTACACGTCGTCGATCTGCTCCTTGATCTCGCTCATGTCTGCGGCGCTCACGATCCCGTTCGAGGTGGCCTTGTAAAACTGCACCGTCACGCGTATCGGATAGCGGTCGTCGCGCTGGATGTTCAGGCCGCCGATCTCGGTGAATGGGCCTTCCTCCTCGCCATGCCCGATCACCGCCGCCTCGACGTCGCTCCTTTCGCGAAACGCCTTGGCCGCGGGCGCCGCCAGGGTCGCGCCACCTCCCCCAAATCCGCCGGGGAACTGCCACCGGCGGGGCTGCTCATGCTGCTTGAGCGGTATCTGCACGAGCAGCACCATGTTCAGCCCCTTGCGCTTCGCCGCGCCGCTGTTGCCGCGCGCCTCCTCGCCAGCCACGTAGTCGCTCATCCGCTGGCCTGTCAGGCTGGCGCGCCGGCCGTCCTGGTTGTGGAACAGCCGCTGGCCCCAGATCGATCCCGAGGCGAAGGCATCACGCTTATTGTCGATCACGGTGACGCTCGAACCCTCCCGCGTCGCCAGGAGCGTGAGTACGGCCGGGTCGCCCTCGACCGACTGGTAGTTGAACAGGACCGGATTGAAGGTCGCGAGCCCCTGGCTGGGAACCGGCAGGAAGCACGCCTGGGCGCTGACGAGCACCTTGCTGTCCCGCGGGGCGAGCAGCGTCTTGCGCGGAGATCGCCACGATCCGGGGTTGGTCAGGTAGGCCGTCGGCTCCTGGAGGAAGTCGTAGAGCGAAATCCGGCGCAGACTGCTGCCGTGCTCGTTGCCCACCAGGATCGTGAAGTCGCGCGGGTCCAGATCACACGAGCGGTCCGAGAAGTTCGGGTATCGGATCACCGGCATCGTGTATATCCGCGAGAAGCGATCGCCTGCGTCCGGCGCAGCCACCTGGATCGTCATGTCGCTGATGTTCGGCCCAACCGACGAGTCCTTGTAGCGGCCCGTGTCCTCCCAGGTCAGGTTGAGGACGTCCAGCCCATACTCATGGGCCAGCCGCTCCGCCTCCGCGCTATGCGCCATATCCGCGGTGCGGTGAATGGCCTCCAAATAGGCCGGATCGACCCGGCGCGCGGGCTCCGCCGGCCGCCTCCTGCCGCCGCGCCGGTCCGCAATGCCGGGCCCGTTCTGGTCCTGCCCACCCGGCGCGTAGCTCGCCAGTGTCACCTGGGACTCTGTCGATGGCGCGGCCGGCCCCTTTGCCGCCTGCGTGGCCGGGCCGCCCACGTAGGCCAGCCCTGCAAGAGCGCCGCCGACCAGTAGCGTGCCCGTTGTCTTCAATCCATTCATCTGAATGATCCTTTGATTGATCCTTTGTTGGCCGCCTTGGCGGTCCGATTGGTTGTCGTCTTGGGTTTCCAAGCGCGATCCTCGTCGATCGCACCCATTAGACGGGCCTACCATCCACTTGGTTAGGGGTCGCGGGGTGTGAATTAGTTCACAGCGGTTCGCCCTGCGGGACACGGCGGCGTCCCGAAGTTCGGCAGGCTCCGCGCGGCCGACCAGGCCCGCCACCTCCACGTCGCCACGGCCCCGCGGAACCACGTGCGCGATATCCACTTGGATCCCGCCCACACGGAATCCAACCCACGGTCTATATTGCTTTCTTTACGCCCTTTACGCCCCATGCGCGAGAATATCTCGGAATAGCCTGATGAACTCAACCCGCTCATCTATAATGTAGATGGGATTCGCCGATAGCCGCCACCGTCCGGCGTTCTCAACGCAAGCCTGTCCAGAGACGCGGCGCGAGTACCATGAAGACACTCGTCATCACCAACCTCTATCCCTCCGCGCGGCAGCCCACCCGGGGGATGTACAACGTCTCCATGGTGTGCGCGCTTGCCCGCCACACGGATGTGCGCCTCATCGCGCCACTGCCGTGGTGGTCGCGCCTCAGGCAGCCGGCGGAGCTGTTCGTCGCGCCAAGAGAATCGGCCACTGGTATCGACGCCTGCTTCCCGACCTACTGGTCGTTCCCCGGCCGTCAGTCGATGCACGGCGAGGCGATGTATCGGTCCTTGCGCGCCCGCGTTCGCGCCATCCGCCGCGAGTTTCCGTTCGACGCAATTCTCGCCGCCTGGGCGTATCCCGATGCCTACGCCGCGGGCAGGCTCGCCGCCGAGTTCCGCTGCCCGCTCGTTACCAACGTGCTGGGCAGCGACGTGAACGCGTTCGGGTCGCGGCCCGGCATCGCACACCTCGTCCGGCAGGCGCTCGGCTGGTCGCACAGCGTCGTCGCCGTCAGCGACGCGCTCAAAGAGCGGATCGTTGCGCTTGGCATCGCGCCGGAGCGCGTCGTCGTCCAGCACAACGGCGTGGACGGCGCGGTCTTCACACTGCAGGATCGGCTGGCCCGCCGGCGAAGTCTCGGACTGCCGGAACATCGCAAAATCGTCCTGTACGTGGGAAACTGGGTGGAGGAGAAGGGGGTCGACGTGCTCGTCGAGGCAGCCGGCCGCCTCGCGCGGACGGGCAGTCGCGACATGCTCGTCGCGCTCGTGGGCGGAGGCCCGCGCGAGCCGGCGATGCGATCCGCCGTCGAACGGCTCGGCATCTCGGACCTCGTGCTCTTCGCCGGCCGCAAGCCGCACTCAGAAATCCCGGACTGGATGGCGGCCAGCGACCTATTCTGTCTGCCCAGCCTGCGCGAGGGTTGCCCGAACGTCGTGCTGGAGAGCCTGAGCTGCGGCCGGCCCGTGGTCGCGTCACGCGTGGGCGGCATACCGGAGCTGTTAGATGACGAAAAGGGCATCATGCCGCCGCCAGGCGATCCCGACGCGCTCGCAGCAGCCATCGTCGATACCCTGAGCCGCGACTGGAGCGCGGAGGCTCTGCGCGAGTCGGTCCGCGACAAATCCTGGGAGACGGTCGGCCGCGTCTACTACGAGGCGCTCGCCGGCGCGGTGGCGAGTCGGAGCTAAGCGCCCGCGGAGGCGCTCCGGTCGCCGACGGGCGGCGGCGCGCCGTCGTAGCGCCGCAGCGATGAGAGACAGCCACCATCGTGCCGGTCGCAGCCGGTCGGCCGGTCGCCGCCGGGTGGCGGCGACGGTGGTTTCCACCGGTAGAACGCAGGCGATTGGATTAACGGCGGGAGGCGCCGTCGGGTTTCCGCCGGTGGAACGCAGGCGATCGGATTTACGCCGGAAGGCACCGTCGGTCGTCTCCGCCGGTGGAACGCAGCCGGGTGCGGCCTTCGGGTTTCCGCCGGTGGAACGCAGCCGGGTGCGGCCTTCGGTGGTTTCCGCCGGGCTGAACCCCGCGGCTGGGTGGCCTTCGGCCCAGTCCCCGCCTGCGCGGGCACCGGA
>DATGJU010000655.1:0-8748 GCA_035295045.1 Chthonomonadaceae bacterium | reverse complement strand
ATGCGAACAGGCTTCCGACGTTCACCGTGCCGAATATCTGTATTCCCGCGGCGCGGACCGCGAGCGCCGTCGCCGAAGCGGGCGGCACGCTCGTGGTGCTCGTCAGCGCCCCCGTCAGCGGATTGTTCTGGTCGTCGGTCCAGGTCGCGGAGCTGAGCTGCAGATCGCTTACGGCGCCGAAGAATCCGACCTGGGCTGTGCTGGTGTTGTGCGTCGGGAGAGTGGCATCCGACGCCGTGATCGTCAGCGTCACGAGATTGCCGATCGTGCTTACCACTTTGGAGCTGTCCGCGGCGTCCGTCACCGTTGTCGGGATCACGACCGCGAAGAGCCCGGCTGCCTGGTTGGTCACGATCACGGGGAATGTGTTCGTCGCCGTTTTGCCGGTCGCGGTATCCTTCGCGGTGAAGGTGGCGATCGGCAGGCTCGTATCGGGATGCTCGTCCTGGACGCTGATCACCGCGAGCGAGCCGACCGGAACCGTCTGTCCCTGCGCCGGCGACAGGATCGTGACTATGGGCGCGTCGGTATCGACGTCGAGCTGGACCGGCTCGGAGCGCCTGGTGTGCTTGGCCTTATCGGTGGCCGACAACTGGAGGCTGTAGATGCCGGACGGCGCGGAAGCCAGGCCTGTCGGCATGGTGTTCCACGTGAAGGTCACCGTGGTAACGCCGCCTGCAAAGCTGGACGACGTCGTGACGTTCGCCGGCGGCACGTCCGGAACGCCGTTGCTGCTCAGGCGCTCCAGCTTGAACGAATCGAGGATGTCTTTGTCCGCGATCGGCGTGGTGATCGTGCCGACCAGCGTGATGACGCCCGCGATGGGCTTGGTGGAGTCGCCTGGAGACAGCGCGAGCGTTACTTTCGGCGCCGTGTTGACGACGATGATGTCCGAAAGCACCGGGCCGTCGGCGGAGTTGCCGGATCGGTCTGTACCGGTGATCTTGAAATCGTAATGTCCGTCTGCGAGGCCTTCCGTAGAGAACGGTAGCGAGATCGACGCCGAAGTGCTGTTCGCCACTACCAGCGAAGTGCCCGGCAACGGCGTAAAGCTGCCTCCGCCGTGCGTCGCAACCTGGATCTTCCAGCTTACGTAGTTGCCGGCCGTCGTGTCGGCGTCATTCACAGAACCCGTGAACGTTATCGTGCCCGAGGTCACTCCCTGGTTCGGAGCCGGCGTGATTGTAAGCGCCGATACGTCCGGCGCCGTTGTGTCGAGCGTGTGCGTCTGGACGGGATCGAGCGTCACATTGCCGGCATAGTCTGAGATAAGGGCGTAAAACTTGTAGTCGCCGGACTTGCCGGACGTATTGTAGTCCAGCGTCCAGCTCACGGGAGCGTCCGGCGTCGCGCCGTAGGCCAGATGCGCCGTGTGGCGCTCAGGCGGCAGGTTCGCTGCGGCGGGCGGCTGAACGATCACTGCGACGCTGGCGATCCCGCCCGGCACGCCGGCGGCATTGTCCGGGTCATGAACCATTCCGGATATCCGCAGCGTGTTTTTCCGCGGCGCGCTCGTGGCATCTTTAACCGTTGTGACGTTCGAGATAGTCAGACCCGTATCGATGGATGGCTTCGTGACGTCGACGATTATGCTGCGCCTATAGGTGCTGCTGGCGGACATCGCGCCGCCGCCGGAGGATACCGTTGCTGCCGTCGATACGGTGTTCAGGCCCGCAACCAGGCCGCCGTTGCTGCCCACCGTGAATGACGCAGGGAGGCCATCGACGGTGAAGATGTGCGGGTCGGCGGTGGGCTGCGGCGGACCATCGTTATTGAACTGCGTGATCGGCGTCGTCCCCGGCGCGTTATCGACCACGATCTTGGCGATGATCGAATTCGAATTCGGCGCCGAAAGCGTGGCGAACGCGGTATAGGGGAACGCAGACGGAGTGACGAGCTGCAACTGGATCGGGAGCAGGAGGACGCCGTTGGGCGAGGGCGCCGGAAAGTCTCCGGAGTTGTTGCCCACGCCGACGGTCGTGCCCGCGTAGACCAGGTTGTGGACGGTGCTCGGGAGGAAGTTGAGCGCCAGGCCCGGCGTCGTGGCATCGAGGGTGACAGTTGCGGATGCGGTGCTTCCGGGAATCGTGCCGGTAACGAGCACTGCGTCTATCCGGTAAGCTCCAGCCGGCGTGCCGCTAGGGATGTGCCAGTTGTACTCCCACACGCCGCCCTTGATCGTCGCGGGATCGTTGACGAAGACAGCCGGGCCGGCTGGGTTCGTCGGCGTGACGGTTATAAGGACGTTATCGGCTTGATGGCAGGTGCCGTTGATTACGTAGACCGTATACGGGGCTCCGCCCGGTGTCGCGCTCGTCCGTGCGCCGGTCAGGCTGATGTTATCGCCGGACAGGGGGTTGACGATTGTCAGCCGCGTATCGGCGCGGGAGGCAGCGGGCAGCAACAGACAGCCGAGAAGCGACAGAACGAGCAATAAGCGGAGTCCGCCGCCCGCAAACGCATGACCGTTGATCTTCATAAATCCTCCATCGATCGCGCAAACCGGCCGAGCTAATGATGTATTTTCGTGTACCGCACCGCACGATAAATTCTTGAATTCTTGCACTGAGGTCGGCCCGGAGGCCGAATTGGAAGTCACAAACGTTGGGAGAACCAATCGACGGCATCACGACTACGCCACGCGCTCCCTGCAGGCAATTGACATACAAGGGGACAATGACAAGCGGGCGATGGATCTATTCGTGGTGCCGCGGGAGCAATTATAACACGTCCCAATTTTATTTGCAACTGCTACCGAGATAATTGACAACATTCGGATTTTGTTAGATAATGGAAATCGTCCGGCCGATCGTAGCCGGCGCGAATCGTATCCACCGAGGCGCATCGATGTCGTTCGGCTGCTCGCATAAAGTCGTTGTCGAATGGGGATGCCTTGGCGGGAACGACGTTCTGTCGAGCGGACTCCGCAGCCGGGGCGCGCTGGACGACGCCGCGAATATGCGCGACCGCCTCCAGGCCGCGCTCGGTATCGGCGAGCCGCCGCTAAATCCGATCTTTGTTCACTGGCGCCTCCAGAACCGTGAGCGCTGTTTCGCCCTGGCATCGGATGACCAGTTTGAGTTTCTTGTCCTTCCGGACGTGCCTCAGTGCAACAACGTCCTGCGGTCTATCGAGGAGCAGGGCCTGTTCCATCAACTTCGAGGCCGCGTGGAGGCAGATTCCGCGGAGCCGGTCACACTTGAGGTCGAGGAGCCACAGGAGCCCGCGACAAGGCCGACGCCCGCCCCGCCGGCGAGTGGCCCGATGACGCAGCGAAGCCTCTGCGAAGTCTTCGAAGCGCTTCTCGCCTATAGCGCCGCGGAGCCTATCCCGACATTTGCGATCGGATGGCCCTCCCGGGAGACCTTGCCGGAGGCGACATTCGACACGGCGCTCGTAATGCCGCCCGCGCCGACTCCACTGCCCGCGCAGCTCGCCGAGCGCGCGGACCGGCTGCGTGGGGAGCTGGCGGAGCTTGCCGCGATCTACAACCGCGACGGCCGCGGAAACAACGAATTCGACGAGGCCTGCCTGGACGCAAAGAGGCTCGCCGACCTGATGCAGCAGAGCTCCGGCATCGGCATGGTCCACGTTGAACTGTGCAGCCAGATTGGAAAGCGTCTCTCCGAGTACGGGGCCTCGGTACAGGGCAGGACCGGCGCTGCCGGGCGAAGCGATGCGGCAGCGCGGAAGTACGCGCGGCTCGCGGCGCAGATGCGCAACTGCGCCGATCTGCCGGAACCGGGTCCACCGGAGGTCGGTGCGCGTGGCAGCGCGACGACGTCCGTGCCGCCGGACGATTGGAATGGCGCCGAACTCCAGCACGCTCCGCGTGGCCACCGGACCGGCGATGGTCCGGCGATCGACCGCATGGAGCAGGATCCGGCGGCCGATATCGTTGAGTCCTCAGCAGGCCTGGCGAATCCGGGCGACCGGGCCATTGCGGAGCAGTGGATCGCGCCGTCCGACATCGGCGAGCCCGCGGCTCCGTCCGCCGGCAGTGAGGCCGAACCCCAGCCGACCATAGCCGCCGGTTATGCAACTGAGCCGGCTGTCGCGTCGAATTCAGGCGGCGCGCGGTCTGCCGGCCGTCCGCCGGTGGATTGGACGGAGCCGCGCGCGATCAGCGCTTCGCCTGCAGCGGACCGCAACGGCGGCCGGCAGTCTGCCCGCGCCGTCCGTGAAGAGGCGGCCAAGGGGCGCTGGGCTCTGCCCGCGCTTTCGGCGGCGAATCAGGCTCTTCTAATCTGGATCGCGGGGGCCTCGATCGCTCTGAACCTCGCGCTCGGCGCATGGCTTATCGTCGATCACCTCCCGGCTAGAAAGCCCGCCGCAAACCCGCGCGGTCCGGCCGTCCGCGTACCGGCCCGGCAGACGCCCGCCGCCAAGCCGAACCATGAGCGGCCGGCATTGCAGGGCGTGACGCCACCGGCCAGTCCAGTCCAACAGGGGTCGAACGCGCAGGGCAGTCCGCCCGAGAACGGAACCGAATCGACGTCACCGCCGGGCGCGGCGCCGGCGAACGGGAACGATCCCGCGTCAAAGCAGCAGGATTCGGCGGCTAAGTCCCCGACGACGGTCACGCCGTAGCCGCGCGCAGCGGCGCGCTTGATCGCTCAGACTGCCGCGCCGCGACGTGACTCCAGCCGCGAGAGCTCGATAGGACGGATTACCATGGCCGATGAAAACGGTCCAGACCTCCAGTACGCGCTGACGCTCGCGGCCGTCACGGCGATCCTGAAGAACCTCTTGAGCAACAGCTTTTCCGACTGCCGGGTCAACGAGCAGATCGGCAGCGACATCGAGTTCATGGCGCGCCCGCTCGATATGATCGAGACCGGTGGCGTAGAACGCGCCCGTGTGAATGTCTTCATGTACGCGGTAACACCGAGCTCCGGGATCGCCAACGCGCTGCAGGGGCCGATCCGGCCCGACAGCCCGACCGAGGCGCGGCGCTGGGAGCCGTTAAGCCGCGATCGCACTCCCCTGCCGCCCAGGGCGTACGGCATGGACCTCCACTACCTGATAACCGCCTCCGCGCCACGGGATACGCAGTCCGAGGTTATGCTCGGCTACTGCGCGGCGATACTGCGGCAGTTCGGAAGTCTTGAGGGCGGCGAGCTGCAGGGCAGGTTGGAAAGGCTCTCCACAAGCGACGTGGACGCAGAGGCGCTGAAGCTCTCCAGAGAGGTCACGGACCGTCTCGGCACGTCGCTCAGGCGCCTCTGCATCATGCCGCAATTCCTGGGAATGGACGAGATGTCCAAGCTGTGGGCGATGTTTCAGGCGCGGTACCGGCCATCGCTGGGATACCGGGCAACTCACATCCAGCTCACGGCGCCGGTGCCCGGCGAGCCGGCAAGCGAGCGCACAGTCCATGCGTAGGCCCGCGGCGTCCCACGAGTCGCTGCCGGAGAGCGCGCATGCCGACCGGCGCGCTTCGTTTCACGATTGGCAGGAGCGCAACAAGGGCGCGCTCGTGGTCGCGATGAGCCGTATTCGCGAGAGACTGGAGGCGTTCGCCGAGGGGCGCGCGCCGACGCCCGCGGCAGGCGAGATCGAAGAGGGCACTACGCTGGCCGCGCTGCGCCGGGCATTTCGAATGGACCCTTTCGAGCTCGACCTGCTGCTCCTTTGCGCCGGCATCGAGCTGGACGGCAGATTCGCGGCCCTCTGCGCGAGCATCCACAAGAATGCAAGCCAGAACTACCCGACATTCAGTCTCGCGCTCAAGTGCCTGAACGAACCACGCTGGTCGGCGCTCACGCCGGCCGCGGCGCTGCGACGCTACCGACTGCTGCACGTTATTGGAGAGGACGGCGCGGCGCCGCTGACCGTCTGCCCGCTTCGAATCGATGAATGGACCCTGCATTACCTGACCGGCGCGCTGTATCCGGACCCGTCGCTCCCAGGGAAGATGTTGCCGTTCCATGCGGCGGACCCGGTGGTTCCCGATCCGGGACTGGCCCTGCGCAAGTTCGCGGCCGCGCACGGCGTACAGTCGAAGATGCACTACGAGGCGGCGATGGAGATCGCGAGCACCTGGAAGGCGATCGCAGCCCGCGGTGAAGTCCTTCCCGTCATCCAGCTCTGCGGCGATGCGCAGGCCGACAAAGTCGAAGTGGCCTGGATGGCGGCGCGAGATGCGGACTTGCGCCTGCGAGTCGTCGCGCTGCCGGAGCTACCGCTTCGGGCCGCCGACCAGGAGCGCATGCTCGCTCTGCGGGAGCGCGAAGCCAGCCTGATGCCAACGGCGCTGCTCATCGAAATCGAATCGCCGTCCGAGCCCGCCGATGCCGAAAAGTCGGATCCCGGATCCGCGCCGCTAGCAGGCGCGGACGGTCAGCGCTATCGCGGGCTGCTCGAGCGGGTCGCCGGACCGGTGTTCATCGCCTGCGATAAGCGGCTGCCGTCAACGCGCCCTGCCCTGCTCCGCGACGTGAACAAGCCGGACGCCGCGGAGCAGCAGGCGCTCTGGGAGATCGCCTTGCGTGCTTCGGGCCTTCCCAGGGAGACGTGGTGCGCGTGGGAGGCAGCGGCGGCGATTCCGGAGGTCACTGCGCAGTTCCACCTCAGCGCCGGCCAAATCACGTCCGCCGCGCGCGAAGTCGTCGCAACGCTGGAGATTCAGCCGGGCGGGGGCGCCGAGCGCTGCTGGGAGGTGTGTCGACGACAGGCGCGCACAGACCTCGAATCGCTCGGCCAGCGGATCGAGAGCTCGGCCGGCTGGGAGGACCTGATCCTGCCTGCCTCTCACGTCGACCTGCTGCGGAGCATCGCGGCGCAGGTCCGGAACCGCGCGCGAGTCTACCAGGAGTGGGGATTCCAGGGCCGCGGCCTGGGAATAACAGCGCTCTTCTCCGGCGCCAGTGGCACGGGCAAGACGCTGGCGGCGGAGGCGATTGCGAACGAGCTGCGCCTGGATCTCTTCCGCGTGGACCTGGCGGGCGTGGTCAGCAAGTATATCGGCGAGACGGAGAAAAACCTGCGGCGCCTGTTCGCCGCAGCCGAGAGCGGCGGCGCGATCCTTCTGTTCGACGAGGCCGATTCGCTGTTCGGCAAGCGCAGCGAGGTGAAGGACAGCCACGATCGCCATGCGAACATCGAGGTGGCCTACCTGCTGCAGCGGATGGAGAACTATCGCGGCCTGGCAATCCTGACGACCAATCTGAAGAGCGCGCTCGACGTGGCGTTCTACCGCAGGATACGGTTTGTCCTTGAGTTCCCCTTCCCGGACAAGGCGCTGCGCGAGGGCATCTGGAGGCGCGCATTTCCGGGCCGAGTGCCGACGTACGCGCTGGACATGGAGCGACTCGCGCAGCTCAACTTCGCCGGAGGAAGCATTCGCAACTGCGCCTTGAACGCGGCATTCCTCGCCGCGGAGCACGGCGGCGCCGTGCGCATGTCGCATGTCCTCCGCGCGGCCCGGGCGGAGTGCGCAAAGATGGAGCGGCGCCTGGCCGATGCAGAGATCGAGGGCTGGGACCTCGACGTGACCGCGCCGCTTCTTCCGGTCGAAACGCCTCCGAGCCTGGCGGCCGGATCCATTTCCAGCGAATAGCGACCACGATAAGGAGCACGAAAATGCCTGACCTGCCGATCGAGATCGCCGGCGATACCGCGCGCATCGTTTTTCCGCCCGAGGTGCGCCGCATCGCTCTGGGAACGGCGCACGGCGACATTACGCTCACCGTTTCGGAGGAGGGGCTTGCGGTGCATATCAGCGGCAATTTGACGCTCTCCGCGACCGGCTCCATCTCCCTCGACTCGGGCATGGACCTCTCCGCCCGAAGCGCCGTCAATCTGAATCTACAGGGGACGATCGCGACTCTGGAGGGAACTGGAGAGACATCGGTTCGCGGCGCGCTGGTTCGGATCAACTGAACGACTCACGATACACCACATTGTAAAGGAGGGCGCAAATGCCACCTGCCGCTCGCATGGGCGATATGACAAGTCACGGGGGCACCATCGTCGGCCCGTGCGTGCCAAATGTGCTGATCGGGAGCATGCCCGCCGCAGTGGTCGGCGATATGACGGTCTGTCCGATGTTCAACGGACCGCAGCCGCACGTTGGCGGTCCGATCATTCCTCCGTGCAGCGTGACCGTCCTCATTGGCGGGCGGCCCGCGGCCCGTGTCGGCGACCTGGCCCAGTGCCCCGGCCCGCCCGCAAACATAGTCATGGGAGAGTTCACGGTTATCATCGGGGGTTGATTCCCGGGCAGAGATGGATGATCGCATGCCGTCCCTTACCTCGAAACCGCAGCGCCGCAAATCCGAAGACGACGAAGGCTCGCTCCTGGCGGACGCCTCGCCGACGGCGGATTTCGCCGGCCCCGGCGATAACGCGTCTCTGCGCGAGCAGCCATTCGGATCGCTGCTGGAAACCGCGCCACAGAGCTGCGATCCTTCGGACCTCGTTTCAACCGGACCCTCGGAGCCGGCCGAGGCATCGTTGCACGGCACGGTTTCGGACCCCGTCGCCGCCCAGCCGCCGCCGCCGGATTCGGGCGGCTTTCTTGGCTCCATCGGCCGCTTCGGAAGCGGGATGTGGAGCGGCGTAACCGATGCTGCCAGCGGCATCGCGGCTCTTGGCAAAGGCGCATACCACGCAGTGACCAATCCGGGCGAAACCCTCGATAAGGTCGAAAAGTTTGGGTCCTCGGCGATCGACGGCGTGCGAAACTTCGACTATGGCGGGGCGGCGAGGAGCATCGGGAACGCCGCGGAGTTCGCGGTTACCGAT
>DATGJU010000654.1:0-6646 GCA_035295045.1 Chthonomonadaceae bacterium | reverse complement strand
AACTCCAAGCCGCACAATCTCATGCTTCTTTAGACGAATCAACGGCGTCACGATAGCAATCTCGCCGTCCTTCGTGCCTTCCCGGATGAGCCGGTTGAAGGCGTCGTAGTAGGCCGGCCGGCAGTCCGGATAGCCGCTGCTGTCCTCGTACACCGCCCCGATGTATATGCGTCCGGCGCCGAGGACTTCGGACCAGGAGACGGCGATACTGAGCAGGTGCGCATTCCGGAACGGCACGTACGACGACGGGATATCGCGGCTCTGCAGGTCCGCGGCAGAGACGGGGATGGAGCTGTCCGTGAGGCTGCTGCCGCCGATCGCGGCCAGGTGCGCGATCGAGGCGACGAGTCGACGGGCCAGAGGCACTCCGTAGTGGGCGGCCACCTCCTCGAATGCGCGCAGCTCGCGCGCTTCGGTGCGCTGGCCGTAGTTCACGTGGAGCAGGGAGAGCTCGTAGCCTTCCGCGTCGGCGATCGCCGCCGTGACGCAGGAGTCCATGCCGCCGGAGACGAGCACTATGGCGCGCGCCATGGCTAAGGCGCGTCCCCGACGGTGATGGTGCCTTTTCCGGCCTGGTCGCCGCGGCGCAGGACAACGTTGACCGTCTGTCCGATCCTCAAACGTTTCTCGATCGCCTTGAAGTCGTCCTCCGTGCGCACGGGATCGTCATTGATCCGAGTGATCACGTCGCCGCGCTGCAGGCCCGCGCCGTCGCCGGGTCCGCCGCGCGCGATGCGGGCGACGACCACGCCGGCGACGTTCGGCAGATCGTAGTAGTTCGCAAACTGGGACGTGTTGGTGACGACGACGAGGCCGAGCCACGGCCGCTTGACCTTTCCGAAGCGCTTCAGCTCGTCCGCGACGCGGAGGGCGGTATCGATCGGGATCGCGAAGCCGATGCCGTTCGCGTGGCTCGCGACGATGGTGTTGATTCCGATAACCTGGCCCTGCAGATTGACGAGCGCGCCGCCGGAGTTGCCGGGGTTGATGGCGCAGTCGGTCTGGATCAGGTTCTCGTAGACGCGGCCCTCCTGCTCGTCGTTGATCGGGCGGCCGAGCGCGCTCACCACGCCGTGCGTCACAGTGAAGCGGAAGCCCAGCGGGTTGCCGATCGCGACGGCCATCTGGCCGGGAACCAGGCCCTGCGACGAGCCGATGTGCGCGACCGGCAGGTTGGGAGCGTCGACGTGCACGAGCGCGACGTCCGACGTGTGGTCCGCCCCGATGATCGTCCCTTCCAGCTTGCGGCCTGTGCCGTCGTTCAATGTAATCGAGATTCGGGTCCCGCTCGCGTTGGACGGCCCGACGACATGCTCGTTCGTCAGGATGTCGCCGTTGTTGTCGATGATGACGCCGGAGCCCTGCGTCGAACGCACCTGCGGGCCGATAGAGAACCAGTCCTCGTCCAGCATGCCGGGATTCACGCGCTGCTGGGCGTCGATGAATACGATGGCGGGGCTGGCGATCTGCGCGGCCCTTGCGTAGTACTCGTCCTCGGAGAGCGGATGCGACTTCTCGCGGCGCACGTCGAGGCCGCCCGCGCCCTGTGCGCCGCTGTTCGGCTCCCGCCAGCTCACGTGTATGTAGGGCAGCACCAGCCCGCCGAGAATGAAAGCGCCCAGGAAGAGCAGGAGCGGGCGCAGCCACCGGCTGCCGGGCCGCTGCGCGGAATGGCGCAGATGTGCGTGGTAGTTGTCCATGGTCGATCGGCTCCGCAAACGCGCCCGGCAAGCAGCGGGCACTGGATCCGCGCGCGCCGGCGTGCCGGCGAGCGCACATGGATAGTATGACGCCCTAATTACGCGCGGGTTTCCAAAACAGGTTCCCGGTTACGGGACAGGATCCGGCGCATGGCGGCCAAAACGCGCGAACGGGTAGGGCATCGCAAGGAGATACGCGCCGCCGCGCAGGAAGTCGAAGTAGTTGTTGAAGATGTCCGGCGCGCCGCGCCAGAGCGTCAGGTCGAAGCTGTCGGCGGCGGGCCAGGGCCGGAGCAGCGGCCAGAGCGTCAGCGCGGCGACCGCCAGCCAGGCGTAGATGGCGAGCGGCTTGCGCGTTCGCGTGACGGCCGCGAGCGCCGCGCCGAGCAGGAAGCCGGCGCCGGCGCTTGCTGCCGCTGCCTCGATCGCGATCGGCAGGCAGCGGAGCGGCACTCCGACGGCCGTGAGCCCCGCGATGAGGGCAAAGCAGGTGAGCCCAAGCCGATTTATCGCCGAAGTCGTCATGCGCCGCTCCCTCGCTTCGCGTCCGGCACTGGAATCTCACTTGATCTAGCGCACCTGGCGGGCGGCGGCCAACGTGCGCAGGGTCATGTCGGCTCGAGAAACGCGATGCGGTCCGTCCACTCGTCAGATGAGTAGCCGCTCCAATCGGCGAGCAGAGCCGTGACAAGCCTGCCAAATTCGTTTCCGCGGATCGATGACGCGTCGATGAAGATCACTCCGCCGTGTGACTCCCCGTCGGCGGCGATTTCAGCGAGCAGGGGAGGGATGGTCTTGAGATCGTACGCTACCAGCGTCAAACCTTCGCTCGACGCAGCTTTAAGGAGTCGCAGGTCGTCCTGACCGACGAATTCGCCGCCATGCCAACGGTGGACGCTGTGGATCACAATCTGCGGATTTTTCAGTGCCACCTGGTCGGCGACCACAAATGAGATGTTCTCATCCAGGAGGTACGCGAGCATCAGGCCGACTCTTCGGGCACTGCGGAGGCTGCCGCCCGTTGGCGCTCGAGTCGCGGCAGTTTGCGCCTGAGGAGCTCAAAGGTCTGCGATCGAACCTCAGCGACGGCATCGTCGATCCCTTGCGGATAGGCCTGGTAGTAGGCGAAGGCTGCCTGCACCCTCCAGACGGGCAGATTGAAATGGGCCGCCGTCTGCGCGGGGTCCATCTCATAGTCCTGCGCGACCATAATCACTTTCCACAGGCGAAGTCCGCCGGTCAGGCAGACCTGCCGCTCGCCACCAAACGTGCGAAACTCGATTTCGGCGAATTCGCTAACGCGCCGCGCCTCCTCCAAGAGTGATGCTCCCAGATCGCTGACCGAGCGACCGCCGCGCCGCGCGGACGCTCTCAGCCAATCGGCGGTATCGTCTGGGACACGCATCGTTATCGTCTGAGACACCTTGAGCACTCCTATCCTTCTGGTACACTCGACACATTGTACACACGTCGCGACAATTCGTCAAGCAGGATATTGAGACGGTACGTCGTATGAGTGTGCGGCAATTGAGCTAACCGGACGATCGGGGTGACGCGGCAGGCGGAGTCGGTTTGTGAATGCGGAGCCGAGACAACAGGACGCCTTGCACCACACTCCCGCCCCGCCATCCGGGAGGCGCGCGCCGATTGCGCCGTCCGTCCGGGGCATCAGCGGCCGGTCGATACTGATCGGGTGCGCGCTCGTGCCGGCGAACGCCTTCTGGATCATCCGGCTCGAGCGGGTGATGCACGGCCCCTACACATCCACCATTTCGCTGTTCGCCAACGTGGTGTTCCTGCTATTCATCCTGATCGGCCTCAACCGCGTGCTGCGGCGATGGGCGCCCGTGCTGGCGTTCTCGCAGCCGGAGCTGCTGACGATCTACACGATGGTAGCGATCTCCACAGGCATCGCCGGGCTGGACGGCGTCGGCATCCTGAGCCAGATCGTGCCGCACGGCGCCTGGTTCGGCGCGACGAACAAGTGGGAGTCGTTCCTTCCTGCCTTTCCGCGCTGGCTGGTGGTTTCGGACCGCGACGTGCTGCGCGGCCACTACCTGGGCAACTCGACGCTGTACCGCTGGGACGTGATCCGCGCCTTCGCGACGCCGGTGCTGTCGTGGACGCTGTTCATCACGCTGCTGCTCGGCGTCGCCAACTGCATCAACGTGCTGGTGCGGCGGCAGTGGGCGGATCGCGAGCGGCTCAGCTTCCCGATCATCTGGCTGCCGATGGAGATGTCGGAAGGCGGCTCCGGTGAGCAGTTCTTTGCGAACCGGCTGATGTGGGCGGGATTCGCCATCGCCTTTCTGCTCAGCCTCTGGAACGGCGTCGCGTTTCTCTATCCGACGCTCCCAAGCGTCAACGTTGGCATCACGGATCTGAAGCCTCTCCTCACTTCGAAGCCCTGGAACGCCATCGACTGGATGCCGATCACGTTCTACCCGCTCGCGATCGGGCTCTCCTTCCTGCTGCCGTTGGACCTGCTGTTCTCATGCTGGTTCTTCCTGCTTTTCTGGAAGGCGCAGGTCGTCCTGTCCAGCGCGATGGCGTGGGACGCGACGCCGGATTTCCCGTATGTGCGCGAGCAGGGCTTCGGCAGCATCCTCGGGCTGGCGCTCTACTACGCCTGGACCGGCAGGAGGGCGTGGGCCGCGATCTGGCGGGCAGCGTGGAATCGCAAGCGCAACGACGAGGATCGCGCCGGGCCGCGTGAGGCGCTCTCGGAGCGTGCCGCCCTGCTCGGCATGGCCGGCGGAGTCTTCGGGCTGATGCTCTTCTGCCACTTCGCGGGGGTGGGCTGGTGGGTGGCGGCGGCGTTCTTCGCGATCTACCTGCCGACCATTACCGTGATCACGCGGATCCGGGCGGAGCTTGGCGCGCCGGTCCACGATTTCCACTTCATGGGGCCAGACAGCATGCTGCCACGAGTCATGTCTTCCAGCAGCTTCCACCCGTCCGACCTGGCGTTCTTTACGTTCACATTCGCGCTGACGCGCGCGCACCGCAGCGATACCATGCCCGTGGGGCTGGAGGGCCTGCAGATGGCCCGGCTGCGGCAGATGGACGCGCGCAGGATGTTCATCGCGATCATGCTGGCGGTCGTGATCGGGACGCTTGGCAGCTTCTGGGCGTTCGAGCACCAGGCCTACGCGCTGGGCGCTTCGGCCAAGTTCAACCAGGGCTCCGGCCACGCGCAGCAGGCGTTCGTCCGGATGAGCAACTGGGTGGACCACCTGCTGGACACGCGGCCTAACGGCCAGGCCTCGGCGGCGATCGGCGTCGGACTGCTGACGACGCTGGGGCTTATGGCGCTGCGGTACCGCTTCTTCGGATTCCCGCTGCACCCGCTTGGCTACGCGATCAGCTCCTCCTGGGCCATCCACCTGGTCTGGGTCCCGATGCTGATCGCCTGGATACTGAAGTCGATCACGATGCGCTACGGCGGCCTGGCGGCCTATCGGCGGACCCTGCCGTTCTTTCTGGGGCTCATCCTGGGCGACTGCGTGATGGGCAGCGGGTGGGGCCTGATCAGCCTGCTGCTGAACGTGCGGACCTACAACTTCTTCGGCGCGTAGCTAACCTGATTCACTTCCGGCAAGCAGCCGCCGGGCGCGCTTCTTGTAGCCTTCTGAGAGCAGGTCGGACATGTTGCGGACATCCTCGGCGTTGTAGGCGAGCAGGGTTTCGAGGGACGAATCTTTGCCGCGCCGATACTCCTGCCAGAGGCGCACGGCGTCCCAGCCGGAGAGGCCCGTCGTGGCGCCGGAGCGGCGGATGCCCATCTGGGCCTCGATGCTCTTCAGGCCGCCGCGGTAGCCCAGCTTACGCAGCATGTAGCAAAGATCGACGTGGAGCTGTGGCAGCCGGAGGCCAGGGAACGCGCGGCGGAGGAACGGCAGATCGAAGCCTGTGCCGAAAAAGGTCACGAGCAGCGCGGCGTCCTCCAGGGCCTCGGGCGCCTGCTCCAGGTCGATGCCGCGGACGAACTGGCGCATTCGGTAGCCATCGAAGATGCCGACGACGGTCAGATCGTCCGGCTCCATGCCGCCGGTCGTCTCGATGTCGACGAAGGCCAGCCGATGTCCGAACGCGGGCACGGCGCGCCAGTGCTCGGCCTGCGGCAGCCGCCTGGCGAACCAGGCGAAGTCCTCCTCCTCCAGCCGCTCGACTGAGTCCTCGACTGTCGGCGTGAGCAGAGCGCACTGCGATGCGGAGAGCGGCCAGTCGCGGCCGGCCCGATCCAGGTAGCTGGGCCAATCCACGGCGCCCGCCTCCCAGAGACGGCGCTCAGTGGTCTCGCCGATGCCCTGGGCGTGCAGGAACGTGGACTCCAGTAGCGATATAGGCGGCGCCAATTGTGGACGATTCCTCGCGATCGTGGGATTTTGCGGCAATTCCGGTCGTACAACGATTGTGGACGCCTGATCCGCCATTATACGCCTCCCGGTTAGGGACCTCCTTGTATCGCGTAACAATTCGGGGCGCGGGCCGTCACAAGAATTGAGTACTTGTCCGGTTGCGGCGGCCTCCTGCTCTGGCGGTGTCGGGCGCGTCCGCGGCGGCGCGAGTATCCGCGGCGGCGGGCATATCCGGCCGCCGAAAGGCAAGACGAGAATGGAGGAGAACAAACGGTTATGAGGAACGCCACGGGTGTGTCCCGGCGGTCCGTTGTAGCGGGAATGGCAGTCCTGGGCGCGATGGCGCTAGGCTTGGCGGCGGGAAACACGGCCACCGCCGCCGAGCTGAGCCGGAACATCCACGACTACGTCCCGACCAAACTGGATGATTTCACCGCTGTCATGCGCGTGGATCACTACGACGAGCACGCCGGCGAAAAGATCCACAAGGACTTCGGACTGATCTACAAGCTGAAGGGCGACGTGAAGGTCCGGTACAAGGAAGAGAACAAGATCCGGCTGGACGCGACAGTGGGCTCGAACAAC
>DATGJU010000653.1:0-13896 GCA_035295045.1 Chthonomonadaceae bacterium | reverse complement strand
GCGGCAATCAGCGGAGTGATAGATTGCGGACCTGCGCGGTCGACGATAGCGCGATGCTCCAGGAGGAGCCGGACGATCTCGGAACGATCCGTCGCCGCGGCGAAGGCCAGCGACGAACATCCGGAGCTGCTGAGGACCAACGGAAATGTCGGCACGTTGGGTTGGGCTGTCGGCATGTGGTTTGGATCGGCGCCCGCGTCCAGCAGCAGCCGGACCGATTGAACCGACCCAGCATCCACCTCGGCTTCCAATAGAGTCAGGCCTCCGCCATCCAGCGGGTTGGCCGGCAGCGTTGTGTTAGGATCGGCGCCACGCGCCAGCATCGCTTTGAGCAGAGTCGGATTTGCCGGGCGTGGCGAAAAGCAGACCATGTCCGGGGCCACGGAATGCGGACTCCAAGTGACGGTCCACCGATTGGCGCAGGCCAGGACGATCGCGCTCGGGCGGGGATTCTTCGATGTGGCGGCGTTCCTGCGCCGCTGAAACAGTGCGGTGATCAGATCGCGAATCGTCTTCGGCCGCGTAAGGTCGTCGATTGCGTTCGCATCGGCGCCCTCGTCCAGGAGGCCGATGGCGCGATCGTCCTCGCGGCCCTTAAGGGCGGCGATGAGCTCCGCGTCCGGCCGCCCCTGCCGTACCTGGAGGATGAGCGCGACGGCCGCCCATAGCACCAGCGCGGCCGGCGCCGCGACGATAATCCAAGTCAGCCGCGTCCGCGTCAGGGCGCGCCAAATCCCCCGCATCGCAGGAACTCCGTTGCTTGTGGCTTGTGGCTCGTGGCTTGTGGCCAGGCGGCTCGGCGCGTTCGCCGGCTCAGCGGCGCGGCCAGGTTGACGTACTGGACGCAATGGAGCGTGCGGCCGTCGTCCTATCACCCGCTTAGGCGCCCTGCCTCTCTGCAGCTCTCCGTGCCTCAAGCGCAGCGGGCGCCTCTAGCGCAGCGGGTGGTTCAATCCCCCCACGACCACGCGCACGCCCGCCGCCTCCAGCGCCGCGCGGTCCTCGGCCGCCACGCCGTCGTCGGTGATGAGGAGGTGTGCCATGGCGATCGGGCCGATGCAGGCGAACGAGGCCTGGCCGACCTTGCCGCAGTCCGCGACGACTACGGCCTGCTTGCCCTTCTCCAGCATCGTGCGCTTAATCTGGGCGGCGTCGAAGTCCACCACAGTGAGGCCGGCGGTCGGGTGGACGCCGCTCACGCCGACGAAGGCGCGGTCGCACTGAATCGGCTCCAGGAAGCGGGCGGCGAGCGCTCCCAGCGTCGCGCGCCGCCGGGGCTGGAGCGTACCGCCGATCAGCACCACCTCGATGCCGTCGTTCTCCGAGAGCGCGTTCGCGGAGGCCAGCGAGTTCGTCACCACGGTTAGGCGCCGGAAGCCGCGCAGCAGCAGGGCGATCTCGTGGCACGTCGTGCCGGCGTCCAGCAGCAGCGTCTCGCCCTCCTGGACCAGCCCTGCCGCGGCGTCCGCGATGGCGCGCTTCTCCGGCTGCCGCAGCACGGCCCGCTCCGCGTATGGCGGCTCGTAGAGCGTGGTGCCGACCGCGATCGCGCCGCCGTGCGTGCGCCGAAGCAGGCCCTGCTCCTCCAGTCGGGTGAGATCCGCGCGGATGGTGGGCGGCGAGACGCCGAACGCCACCGTCATCGCCTCCACGGTGACCTTGCCGCGCTGCCGCAGCTGCTCGACGATAGCGCGCTGCCGCTCCTCCGCGAAGAGGAGCCCGCCGGTCCGAATATCGCGGTCCGGCTCCAATTTTACGGTCTGGTTGTCTGCCATTCTGATCGCAAGTTTACCCCAGATCGCCTCTCGCAGCGGCCCACCGAACGTTCGGGCGCCGCGCCGCGACTCCCGCGCGCGGCCAGTTATACCGCCGCAGGGCGGGTCTCGCGCCGGGCCGATTGGCGGCGTCGCGTGCCGCGCCACCGGGGCAAAAATTCTTTTCCAAAACGGCAGGAGTCTCGCAGCGAACTGGTGAAACGCCTCGTACCTAGGGGTGAATAGCGATCGTTAAATGGATGGACAGATGCGCTAAAAAGACGTTAATCCGAGTACTGGAGAGGGAGGGATTGGACCTATGGCCGAACCCACTGTTGCCGTAAGCGTGGACTGCGTCTGCGCGTCGCAGGGCCGGTGTTACGTGAAGGAGATCGTCGCGGCAAGCGAGCAGTATCGCGTACCACTCACCTGGCTTCTCGGCGTCGCAGAGCACGATCCGCTTTCGAACGTGAAGCTCTACCACAACGAGTACCTGCATCGCATCCCCGCGTGGCACGAGACTGGACTTCACCTCACGTTCGACGCAAGCGCCGGCAACACGGTCGCAAGAGGCGACCTGATCCGAATCGGGAAGGATGTCCTGAAGCAGTTCTCGATCAAGCCCACCGCGTTCCGCGCCGCCAATGGCGACCTCGAAGCCGACGACCTCCGCGCCCTGGAGGACATCGGCATTATTATCGACTCCACCCCCGGCTCCAGCGCCGGCCGGCCGCTCGGCGCGCCAAATGCGCCGTACCGTCCGTCGTACAGCAACGTGCACCAGACCGGAGACGCGAAGCTCCTGGTGGCGCCCCTTGCGAACGTCGGAGGCGCCCGCGGCTACATCGACGAGGGATTCGACAAGGTGAAGCCGATCATCGACGCGCACCTCAAGGAGTCGAATATCCTGAGCCTCGCGCTGTGCGACTGCACGGACAACGGCGACAACCTGAGGAACGTGATCGACTACCTCAAGAAGAAGCATAGCGCGCGCTTCGTCACCATGACGCAGCTCGCCTCGGAACTCTAGAGCGCGCCGAGTTATCGGGTATCCTTATCCGCAGGTGTCGCGGAAGCGAAATCTGCGGATAAGATTCTGTCTGGGGAGTCGTAAATGGCGGAGCGGCGGATCGCAGTGGTTACGGGCGCGAGCAGTGGAATCGGAGCGGCGACGGCGACCGCGCTGCATGCGGCCGGGTTCGACCTGGTGCTGGGGGCGCGCCGGCTCGACCGCGTGCGCGAAGTCGGCGATCCGCTCGGCGCGCGCTCGATGGCGCTGGACGTGACCGATCTTGCGAGCGTGGAGCGGTTCTGCGGCGAGATTCCCGCCGCCCACGTGCTGGTCAACAATGCGGGCGGAGCGCTCGGCCTCGATCCGGTGGCGCAGGCCAAAGACGCCGACTGGGAGCAGATGTACGATGCGAACGTGCTGGGCCTGATGCGCATGACCCGCGCGCTGCTCCCGAAGCTGGAGGCCAGCGGCAACGGCCACATCGTCAATATCGGGAGCATCGCCGGCCGCGAGGCCTACCCCGGCGGCGCGGGCTACAACGCGGTCAAGTTCGCGGTCCGCGCGATTACGCAGGTGATGCGCCTCGAGCTGGTCGGCAAGCCCGTTCGCATTACCGAGGTCGCGCCCGGCATGGTGGAGACCGAGTTCAGCGTGGTCCGGTTCAAGGGCGACAAGGCGCGCGCGGACAAGGTGTACGCCGGCCTGCAGCCCCTCACCGCGGAGGACGTGGCGGACTGCATCCAGTGGGCCGTCACGCGCCCGCCCCACGTGAATATCGACGAGATCGTCGTCAAGCCCACGGCGCAGGCCTCCGCCACGGTGGCGGCGCGGAAGTAGCGAGGGTGTAGCTGACGCTTCCGCCAGGGATTTCCGAAATCCAAGATCCAAAATCCAAAATCGACGTTCTGGCGCAGGTGGCCGCCGTCCGCGAGTCCTTCGGCTGGTTCGACCGCTCCGCGACAGGCCGGCTGGCCGTGACCGGGCCAGACCGGTACTCCTGGCTTCAGGGCATGGTCAGCAACGACGTGCGGCTCCTCGAGACCGGCGCGGTCCAGCGCCTCCAGGCCTGCCTGCTCGATCCCACCGGTCACACCCTTTCGGACCTTGCGCTCATCGAGGTTCCGGCGGGCTCGCCGCTCGCAACCGATGCGGCCAGGCCGCCGTTCGTCCTCGTCGAGACGCCGTGCGGCGAGGCGGAGCGGGTCCGCGAGCAACTCGATCGCTTCCTCATCCTCGAAGACGCCGAAATCCACATCATCTCCGCCGAAACGGCATGCCTGTCCGTCCAGGGGCCGGACATCGGCGTGCAGCGGACCGATCGTCTCCAGGTCGTGCCGGCCGACCACACGGGGAGCGATGGCTTCGACCTGATCGGGCCGGAGGCAGATGTCGCAGAAATGTCCGGTGGCCTCCGCGACTGGGGCGGGCCTGAAATCGGGCCGGCGGCGCAGGAGATATTGCGAATCGAGGCCGGCATCCCGAAGTACGGCGTCGATATGGACGCCTCCACGCTCGCGCCGGAGGCGGGGCTGATGGCCACGCACGTGAGTCTTACCAAGGGCTGCTACGTCGGGCAGGAGATCGTCGCGCGAATCGATTCGCGCGGCCATACCAACCGCGCGCTCACCGGCTTGATCGCGCACGGCGAGACCTGCGCCGCGCCCGCCGAGAAGCTGTTTGCGGACGAGCTGGATGGCGCCGGCCGGGAGTGCGGCTGGATCACCAGCGTCGCGTCGGTCTCGCCGGCCGCGGGCGGGCGCGCGATCGCGCTGGGCTACGTGCGGCACGAGCAGCGGACGGCCGGCGCGTGGCTCCGCTTAGGCGCGCCCGACTCCAGCCGCCGCGTCGAGATCGCGGATCTGCCATTCTATCGTGGACGCGCCTCGTGAGCCTTCCCACGCTGGACCCGCCGCTTCCCGTGCCGGATTCGCCCGCGCAGCCACGGCCGGCAGGCGCGTCGCTCACGCTGGCCGCGGCGGGCCTGCTCGTTGCGATCAACCTGCTCTGGAGCGGCTCGTCGGTCGCCTCCAAAGATGGCCTTGCCGATTTCGGCCCGATCACTCTCGCGCTGTGCCGCTTCCTGCCCGCCGGATGCATCCTCTACGCCCTGGAGGCGCGGAAGGGCCATCCTCCGCGCTTCGCGCGCCGGGACTGGCCGGCGCTCTTCCTTCTCGGGAGCCTGGGAATCGCCCTCACCTACTTCATCTTCTACGCCGGCGTCCAGCGCACCACTGCCAGCGATTCGTCGCTCATGTTCGCGTGCGAGCCGCTGCTGATCGCGCTGTTCGCCGTGCTCTTTCTGCGCGAGCGGCTCCATCCGATGCAGTGGCTGGGAATGTTCGCCGGCATCTATGGCATCTGGCTCATCGCCGGGCAGGCGTCGGGCAATGCGCTGGCGGTCCTCGCCCTGGCAGTAGAGTCGAGCGTCAGCGTCATAGGCAAGCGGCTGGCGGAGCGGTACCGCGGGCTGACGCTCTGCGCGGGCGAGCTGCTCGTCGGCGCGGCCTGCCTCGCGCCCTTCGCGGTCTGGGAGTGCATCGCTCACCCGCCGCACATCACGGCCGCCGGCGTGGCGTCCGCGCTCTACCTCTGCCTGGTGTGCACTGCGATCTGTTACGGCGTCTGGTACCGACTGCTCGAGCGGTTTCCAATCTCCGCCATGGGGGCGTTCATACTGATCCAGCCGATGCTCGGACCGGTGTGGGGATTCGCGCTGCGCCATGAGCCGCTTCGACGAGCCAGCGCGGCCGGCGGAGCACTGGTGATCTTCGGGCTTATCCTCACCTCGCTCGTGCGGTTCGGATCGAGACAGCGGTCGGAGCCGGCCGTACTCGGGAGCGAGCGGTAATGGACTGGAAGCAGCTGCTGCTGCTGTTCGTCGCAGCCATGCTCGCGGGCGCGGTCAACGCCGTCGCCGGCGGCGGCACGCTGCTCACTTTTCCCGCGCTTCTCGCCGTCGGAACGCTCGCCAAGATCGCCAACGCGACGAGCACTGTGGCGCTCTGGCCGGGCCAGCTCAGCAGCCTGTGGGGCTACCGGCGCGAAATCGGCGAGAACCAGGACGCGATCGGCCGCCTGGCGATACCGAGTCTGCTGGGCGGCATCCTGGGCGCCATGCTGCTGCTGCGCACGCCCGCGGGCCTGTTCGCCAATCTGGTCCCGTACTTGATCCTGATGGCGACGCTGCTCTTCATGGCGCAGGAGCCGCTCAGCAGGTGGCAGCGCGCACGCAGCGCAGCGGCAGCCGGGCCGGGCGGCCCGGCCGAATCCGCCGACAAGAACCGGGACGAGATATCGGCGCGCGGCTGGGCCGGCGTGATGGTATTCCAGTTCTTCGTGGCGGTCTACGGAGGCTACTTTGGCGCGGGGATCGGCATCCTTATGCTGGCCGCGCTCGGCCTCATGGGCTTCAGAAACATCCACCGGATGAACGGGCTGAAAAACATCAACGGCCTCTGCATCAATCTAGTCGCCGCGGTGATTTTCATCGCGAACGGCCTGGTCCAGTGGCCGATCGCGCTCTGGATGGCAACCGGCGCGATCGTCGGCGGTTACGGTGGCGCAGGGATCGCCCGCAAGATCGGCCAGAAGAACGTCCGGCGAATCATCATCGTCATCGGCTTCGGGCTGACGCTCTCGCTGTTGATCAAACGCGAGGCCGGGGTGAGGAGCGCTCCGCCGCTGCATGGAGCGCCGAGGATGGGCGCAAATCACACAGGATGAGGCAAGCAGCCGGCTCGATCGGTCCGATCGGCCGGAATCAACGTTTCATGGCAAGCGCCAAACAGGAGACACAAGAATGCAGACAACAACCCCGAGCGGCCTGGAGTACGAGGATGTGCAGGAGGGGACGGGCGCCAGTCCGCAGGCGGGCCAGACCGTGACCGTACACTACGTCGGCACGCTGACGAACGGCAGCAAGTTCGACAGCTCGCGTGATCGCGGCCAGCCGTTCGAGTTCCGGATCGGCGTGGGGCAGGTGATCAAGGGCTGGGACGAAGGCGTCGCCTCGATGAAGATCGGCGGCATCCGCAAGCTCACGATCCCGCCCGATCTCGGCTACGGCGCCCGAGGCGCCGGCGGCGTCATCCCGCCCAACGCAACGCTGCTGTTCGAGGTGGAGCTGCTGGGGGTCAGGGGTTAGGGCCCAGCGGTCAGGGAACTTCATCACGCGCTGCCGTCATGCGCCGTGGGCAGGTGGGCATCGAACGCCGTCGGCTAGGGGAAGCGGCGGGGTGCGTTTATCGTGCCCCGGCCCCCGGCCCCAGCTACAGCGCCCGCAAGATCACGCCCTGGCTCTTGCCGTCCAGCTTGGAGACGTCGGGGAATTCGAAGCGGTTGCCGTCCACGTCGGTGATGATGACGCGCGACGCGGCCAGCTCCTGGAGATTGTCCCGCAGGTTGCGTACGATGATGTCCTTCTGGCCGCGGTCCGTCTCGACCGACCAGTAGATCGTGCCGAACTCCTCCTTGACGCTGAGGACACGCTCGACGACAGGCACGAAGTATCGCTTCTCCAGCTCGTCATCGACGACCTGGCGCGATTCCGGGTCGAGCAGGCCGGGATCGTGGAGCAGGCCGATGTCCTTCCCGTCGCCGTCGAGGAAGCCGAGGTAGTGGTCCGGGTCCGACAGGGGAAAAGCGCGCGCGACGGAGACCTTGATCCAGGACCGGTCGTCGCGCAGCGTCAAGCGGGGCACGCCGGCCACGCGGAAGACTCGCATCCGCTTCGGGTCGAGGATGCGGAGCTCGAAGGTCTCCGGGTCCGTCGGCGGCAGCGCCGGGATGGAGTCCACGATCGAGCCGCCGTTGGATTCCGCGGCGGTCGCGCCGTTGCCCGTCGCGACATTGCCACTGTTCGTCGACATGGTCTGCTCCGGTCAGTCCGCGACGCGGATCCAGTTCGAAATCCGCACAACCACGTCCAGATCGCCGATTCGCTTCAGCGCCTGCACTATGTTGCGGCCGGCGGCCTCGTGCGTCACCCATACGATCTGGGCCTGGCCATCGTGCGTCGCCTTCTGCACGACCGATTCAATGGAGATTTCGAACTCACCCAGGACGCTCGCGATGGACGCCAGCACCTTGGGCCGGTCCTGGACGGTCATACGCAGATAGTGGCGCGTCACAACCTCGTCGATGTGTTGCATCGTCTTCCGCTCGAAGCAGGTGCATGCTATGCGGCCGGTCGATCCGAACTTCAGGTTTCTGCAAACGTCCATAATGTCGCCCACGACCGCGCTGCCAGTCGGGCCGCTGCCAGCGCCGCGGCCGTAAAACATGACGTCCCCGATCGGGTCGCCTTTGATGAGAATCGCGTTGTAGACGTCGTTGGTAGCAGCCAGCGGGTGCGAATTGGCGAGCAGCGCCGGATGGACGCGCACTTGCATCCGGTCTTCGCCGACGCGCCGGGCGTCGCCGAGCAGCTTGATCGTAAAGCCGAGCTCCTCGGCGCAGGCGATGTCGGCGGCGGCGATCTTCGTTATGCCCTCGACGTAGACCTCGTTCACGTCGACGCGGCTGGTGAAGGCGATGGAGCCGAGGATCGCGATCTTGTACTGCGCGTCGTAGCCTTCGATATCGCTTGTCGGGTCCGCCTCCGCATAGCCCTGCGCCTGCGCCTCCCGCAGCACGTCGTCGAAACCCGCGTGCTCCTGGCTCATCTTGGTCAGGATGTAGTTCGTCGTGCCGTTGATGATACCGACGACCTCACGCACCTGGTTGCCGGCCAGGGCGTTCTTCATCGGCTGAATGATCGGGATGCCGCCGCCGACGCTGCCCTCGAACTGGAAATCGAGCCGCTTGCGGGACGCGAGCTCCATCAGCGCGTGTCCCTCCTTCGCGATCATCTCCTTGTTCGCGGTGACGACCTGCTTCCCGTTCTGCAGCGCCCGCAGTACGAACTCCTTCGCCGGGTCCACGCCGCCGATCAGCTCGCAAATGATGTCGATTTCGGGGTCGTCCACCACCTCGAGGGCGTTCGACGTGAGCAGCGACCGATCGACCGTTACCGAGCGCTTCTTCTCCAGGTCCCGCACGGCGATCCGCTTGATGTGGTAGGGTACTCCGATCTTACGCTCAATCTCCGCGCGGTTGCGCTGGAGCAGGTCGACCGTACCTGAGCCGACCACGCCGAGGCCAAGTATTCCGATCTCGATCCGGTCTTTTTGCCAACCCGTCACAGATAGCTCCTGATGTCCTTGCGTTTTAGCACCATCTCCGGTCGCTCGCAGTCATCAGCCGCTGGTCAAGCCGTACAGCCCGCGCCTTGTCGGCTTAAGGGCGTGTGCGCCGACCGGGCTGTCTGTCGCTCGTGCGGCCCAAGTCCGGACCGCTAGCCGTCGCGGCGGAGGATCACCAGCGGCGTGCCGGCGTGGACGAGCTGGCCGTCCTGCACCGGAATGGCGACGATCAGGCCGCCGTGCTCCGCCGGTATCTCCGAAAAAATCTTCATCGCCTCGATGATGCCGATCGGCTGGTCCCGCCGTACCGTCTGCCCGACCTCGACCAGCGGCGGGTCGCCGGGCTTACCCGCGCGGTAGAAGACGCCGACCATCGGGGATACCAGCGCAATCTCGTCGGCCGCGATGACAGGCGCGGTGGGCGGCGCTCCCGCGGTGATCGCCTTCTGCGCATTGTGCGGCGTCGGCGATGCCAGGCGCTGGGCCGGCCTCAGCGCGGCCGGAGGCGGCGCGGCGGAAGTGGGCTGCGCGATGCGCATGGCGCCCACCTTCAGATAGCGGTCTGCCTCGTCCCACTCGATCTCCTCCAGATCGCTCGCCTCCATAAGCGCGAGCATTCTGGCGATTTCCTCGACCTCAAAGCCAAGAATCGGCATCCACACAATCCGTTTCGGTCGAATTATCCAGCGCCCGCGCTCGCGGACAGAGTGGCTGGCAGGGGCCTGAATCTCGGTTTCGGCGCAGGCGACCGTTAGAAAAAGGGCCGCCGCCTGCGCGTCCGCCCCATTTGTGTCACCCGTATTGGTGCAATGTCTCCAGATTCTGACTGCAAGTATACCATATGGCCGCGGCTATCCCTTTCGCGCTCGCGGCGCCGACCGCTGCTATTGCCGGCATGGACAGCCTTTACGGCGATGTGCCAGAATGCTCCGATGTCGCAGGTTCATGCAAGGGACAAACCGGTCGGCGAGGCGGGACGCGCCGCGGCGCGGCCAAGGCTTGCGCACGTGGACGGGCTGCGTGGCCTCGCCGCCCTCTACGTCACGCTATACCACGCGGCGGGCGACGCGCCGCCCCCTGCGCTGCGAGTGATCGCCTGGCCGCTCCAGTTCGGACATTATGCGGTCGGCCTGTTCATCGTGCTCTCCGGCTACTGCCTGATGCTTCCAGTCGCCCGGTCGCGCAACGGCAGAATCGAGGGCGGCATCGCCGGTTACGCCGCCCGCCGAGCGCGCCGGATCCTGCCCGCCTACTACTCCGTGCTGCTGGTCGCGATGGCGGCCGTCGCGGTCGCACGGCTGCGCTACGCCCCGGCAACCGCCGAGGAGGCGGACGTGCTGCGCCTGACGCCTGGCACGGTGGTCTCGCACCTGCTCCTGCTGCACAACCTCAGTCCCCGCTGGGCCACCGCCTTCGATCCGCCCATGTGGAGCATCGCGGCGGAGTGGCAGATCTATGCGCTCTTCCCAATGCTTCTCCTGCCGGCGTGGCGCCGGTTCGGCGCGCCGGGCGCGGCGCTGGCGGGAGTCGCGCTCGGCGTCGCGCCGCATCTGCTCGTGCCTGCGCGAGCGAACTTCGATTTCACGTTCCCCTGGTACGCGGGGCTGTTCGCGCTCGGCATGGCGGCTGCATCGATCGCCCACTCCGCGCGCCTGGCCGACATCCGCCTCCGTGAGCGCGTTCCGTGGCGCGCGGTCACGCTGGCGATCGGGCTCGTGTTCCTCGCGGTCGCCACGCGCGATCCCGATCCACCTGTCGGGCGATACCTCGCGCCGGATCTGCTGCTCGGCGGATTCGCGGCCTCGCTCCTCGTCGTACTCGCGGCGGAAACCGACGCACCGCGCCGGAATCGCGGTCCGTCGGGCATGCTCTCCGCGCTCCTCCACAGCCGTCCGGCGCTCTCTCTCGGCGTCTGCTCGTACTGCCTCTACGTGGTGCATGCGCCCGTGTTGTGGGCGCTCGGCGTCGCTCTCGACGCCGTGCACTGCAGCCAGACGGCCGCCTTCTTCATCCGTATCGGCCTGGGGTCCGAACTCGCGGTCGCAGCCGCCTTCGCCGTCAGCCTCGCGGTTGAGCGACCGTTCCTCGCGCAGCGCCGGCCCCGATGAGTGGCGGCCGGCAGGACTGAAGCGCCACGTGGCTGCACCCACCGTCGCGGCCGCGGCGGTGGGTGTAGCATGGCACTCCAATAGGACACTTAGGTCCCATAAGTCCTGTTCGCCCTATAAGAGGACTGCCCGGGTCCTGCTGAAGGCCAGCCATTCCAAGGAACCGGCCTATGCCGCAGCCCCCGGCCACACCGCACCTGCCAGCACGGAGGCGAAGGCCTACGCCGCGGCGGCTGGCTCCGCCGCCGGCGGCTCCGGAATGACAAAGGAGACCAGCACGCCGGCGATCGGAAGCAGGCCGAGATAGAACAGGGCGACGCGCAGGTCCGGTTTCGCGCCGTGGTGCGCCGCGCCCGCCGCGATCACCCCAAATCCGACCGTGCCTACCGCCGCGACCACCCGGCCGATGTTGTAGCTGAAGCCTGCGCCGGTGGTGCGCAGAAGCGTCGGGAAGAGCGGCGGGACGTACAGCGGGAAGAGGCCGAATATCCCCTGGATGAACAGGTGCGCTACGGGCAGCCAGAAGATCATCTCGAAGTGGTTGTGCGGCAGGCCGTACGTCGCGGACATGCAGGCCGCGCCCCCGGCGAACATGATGCCGGCGGCCGCGCGGTACCCGATCCGGCGTGCAAGGAAGGCGGCGAGGAAGTTGCCGGCGATCGCGGTCAGCGTCGCCAGCAGCGTGACCTGGCTGGAGTAGGCCTGCTTATCCACCGCTCTCCATCCGCTGATGTCCTTAAGGCCCTGGAGCTGCGGCACGCTCCAGAAGATCAGGCCCCAAATTGCGGTCAGCGCCACCGAGCACATCATGATGGTCAGGACCGTGGTCCGGAGGACCGGCCCGCGGAACAGGTCGATCGTCTTCGGCTCGGCGCCGGTCGATCGGCTTTTCGCTGTCTCCCACTCCTCCGGCTCCGGAATGTTCCTGCGTATCCAGAACGTCACAAGCGACGGGAGCACGCCGATCAGGAAGATCCAGCGCGTCATGTCCGGGTTCTTCACCGCGGCCGAATAGATCGTCAGGCTGGCGGCGGCGATCAGGTAACCGACCTGGTAGGCGGACTGGAGGATGGCGCTCAGCTCCGGCCGCCACCGCTTAGGCCAGGTCTCCGCCACGAGCGACGAGCCTGCAGCCCACTCGCCGCCGATGCCGAGCGCCGCGAGGAACCGATAGACGGCGAGCTCCTGCCAGCTATGAGCGATAGAAGAGAGGCCGGTGAAGAGCGCGTAGGTGAGAATCGTGAGCATGATGGTGCGACTGCGACCTATCCGGTCGCCGACGCGGCCGAACACGGCGCCGCCGCACGCCCAGCCGACGAGAAACCAGAACTGCACCCACGCGCCCTGAAGCTCCGGCTTCTCTCGATGGAGTGCCAGGAGCTGCCCGACGAACACGGGCGCGGCGAGTGTATATAGCGTCCCGTCCATGCCGTCGAAGAGCCAGCCGAGCCACGCGGCGATCCCGCAGTTCCATTGGGACCGCGTGAGGCCGCGCAGAGAAAACCGATCGCCTGCGCCAGGAGTGGGGGTTGCCATAGAGAGCCTTGGGTCGCCCGGAGTGGAATGGTGTGACAGAGAATGTAACACAATGAGTCGCAGGTGTCAACAGACCGCCGGGCATCTCTTGGCGGGACCGCCGCCCGTCGCGACGGCCACCATCGTCCTTGACAAACTGCAAGGCTTTACGATAAACTGCAGGGAGTACCGGGTTCTTGTCGGTGCCCGGTTGCAATTCTAGACACGATACCCACGCGCGGCGACGCGCAGGAGGTAGATATCCCGTGACCGCAGTCCGGACCGTCGGAATTTTCGTCGCGCTGGCCGCGCTCAGCTTCGTTCTCGGCTTCTTTGTCCTCGCCCGGTTTATGCCCGGCACGCCGAAGGCCGCCGCCGCCGCGCCAACGGACGCGCAGCAGACGCCGGTGATTACCGATAACTCCAACACGACCGAGATTCCATCGCAGCCGCCGCAGCGCCACGTGGCGGAGACGCCGGTGACGCCGCCCTCACCCCGTGCGACCGGACCCGGTCCAACGCTAGATCCTGAAGGAGATGCGCCGGCGCCGGCGAAGACCGCGGGCGTGCAGAAGCCGCATCATATCGCGGACGGCGCGCCAAAGCCCGACGATTCCGCCGGCGGGACTGCCGCTCGCGCCGGAGACCAAACGGGAGACGCGTCGATCGATACTGGCGCCATCGCGAAGCGGCACTCAGGGGCGCCAGCGCGCCGGCGGCGCCGGCATGTCGCGGTCGCGACAACCGACTCCGCGACCGACACTGGAGCGTCCGAAGAGAGCGACCCGTCCGGCGACTCGAACACTACCGATCCCTCCGACGTTCGCGTCGCGAAGACCCGGCGGCCGAAGCATGTGCGGGCGCCGCATCCCACGACCACGGATGAAGAGGACAACGCCGACTCCGCGACCGTGAAGCCGCACCGGACGCGGAGGCCGGCAACGCGCGACGACTCCAACGACCAGTCGGACGATTCGAGTGACACGGCTCGGCCCGGTCGCCGCCGTGCCGCGTCGGACGATTCGGACGACAATCCCCGGCTGGTGCGACACCGCTCGAGCCCCGACGACTCCGCCGCCACCACGCGTGTCGCGCGCCATCGCTCGAAGTCGAACGACTCCGGCAAGACGACCCGCCTCGCGCGGCGCAGAAGCTCTCAGGACGGCGAGTCCGGCAGCGGTCTGTACCATGTCGGCCTGGGCGCGTTTCATTCGCGGTTCGCGGCCGTCCACGAGGTCGAGCGGGCTCGGCGCAAGGGCTTCGGCGCGCAGATTGTGCCTGTTTCACGGAACGGCCGTACGATCTACAAGGTCCAGGCAGGAGCG
>DATGJU010000652.1:0-11857 GCA_035295045.1 Chthonomonadaceae bacterium | reverse complement strand
GATCGCGGTGGCCTTCTGGAGTGCGCACGCGTAGCCGGCGATGCCTGCGCTGCCCTCGGCCGCAAGGTAGGTTCGCGAGGGTTCGATGGCCGCATTGGACTGCATCTGGCGGACGATCTGCTCGACCAACTCCTCGACACCGAAGGATGCGTGTGGCGGCTCTCCGAGATCCTTTGCCGTGCGCCATCGGCTGGCGGAGGGATCATCGGACCAGCGCGGACGGATGACGACGGCGAGGTAGCAGCGGCCGTTCAGGGCGTCGGAGAGCGCCAGCCACCGCTCAAGGCCGGCGCCGTCCGCGGCGTCGTCATCCGGGAGAAGGACGATCAGGCCGGCCCGCTCCGGCTTTGCCGCGGCCAGCTTGCCCGGGCCGGATCCGGCGATCGCCGCCCGCTCCTTCGCGGTGAGCGGCGCGTCCGGCTCGCGTTTGGGAGCGATCGCCCAGTAGGACCGGTTGGGATCCTCCATGACGAAAATGCGCTCGACGCGGCGGCGCGCGGGCACCGTCGGCATCGGCGCAGCACCGGATTTGTGAAAGACAGGGATAGGGATCTTCTGCACGTCCGGCGGGAACCGCTTCTTGTTCTCATACCACCAGAGCCGCCACCAGAGACTGTCGTGCTCGCCGCTGCCGCCCGAAGAGCTAAACTCTCGCTGGAGGTCTCGCTGATAGCCGCCTGCCAGACGCCGCAGGACGTTATCGTAGGGATTGTAGGCTCCGCGGGAGCGGTCCGTCTGATCCATCAGCCCGATGAGCGCCGGAATCACGCGCGGATTGTTGCAGTACATCAGGGCGCTCTGCAGCGTGTAGTCCGTGCTGCCGGTCGCCGCCGACTCCGACAGGAGCCGGACGATCAGCTCGGACGCCCAGTCGGAGTCCCAATCCGAGGTGTACGCTCCCAGCAGCTCCAGCGCGTTCGCGGGATAGATCGCCCTACCCGCGGGCGTCTTCTCCGGATGGTCAAGGAGGATGGGAAGCTCGCGCCGCATGTCCGGTTCCATTGCGCGCAGCAGCCCGTCCGCTGGCTGGAACCGTGCCAGGACGCGCACGCTTGCCTGCCGCACCTCCGCCGGATGGTCGGTCTTGAGCAGGCGGCCCAGCAGCTCCGGCAGCCTGGCTTCGGTCAGGGCGCGCCTCCTGGCGCCCATCAGCCCGCTCGCCATGTGCTCGCGGGTCGTTACGCCGTTCACGGTGCGCGTCGAGGAGCCGTTGAAGTACTGCAGCTTGCCTAACAGCGCGAGCGCCTTCAGCTGCTGGTCCACGGAGCCGGTCTCCAGCTCCCGCACCGTGCGACGGGCCTCCTCCTGGACGATAGTGGCGGCCGGCTTGTCGCCCTCGGCGGCGCGCCACGTGAGGAACTCCTCCGGCGCCGCGAAATCCCGGAAGGCGATGCCCCGGGCGGTATCGAGCACGTACGCGCGTGTCGGATCCTGCGGCGCGCGGCCGTTCGGGTCTCGCGGAAGCGGCTGGTCGAGCGCCAGACTCAGCATGTCCAGCAGGCGCGCGTTCGGCCTGTAGCCCGGCTGGTCGTAGCCCCCTCCTCCGTCCGCAAAGGAGGCGAGGAGCTGCCGGCGAACGTTCGCGTCCTTGATCCTGGGCCAGGCCTCGCGAAATACCGCGTAGGCGAACTCGGAGTCGTGCGCGGCCAGCTCCGCCAGCGTCCTGCGCTGGATGAGATCGATGAAGGTCGCGGCCGTGATGGCGCTGACGAAGGCCTCTTTGGTCTCCGGCACATCGTCCTGCGCCCTCGCGCCACGGTGCGGAGAGAGAAGCATCGTTGTCAGGATCGATACGATGAAGATTCGTGGCAGCACGTTCACCCTCCGCCGGCACGTGAGAGAATCGATCGGGAGAGATTCGCTTTGAACAGGATGATCGGGGTTTACAGGATGGGTCTCTTCCAGAATCTGCCATGGCGCCTCCGCTGGACCCGTGGCCCTGTTCAAAGCGATACGTCCGGCAGGCGCACTGTTTCACTTCGGCCGCCCTGTTTCCTGCCGCCCGGCAAGCAAATCATGCGATACCGCACTTTCGGCGGCTGCCGGCCGTCCATATCGTTTGGCACGGCTCCGATCCCTACGATCTGAACGGCGAAGGCAGCCGCGATCCGGTCCGCATCTATGTCTACGAGGTGGAGACGGGCAAGCTCCTCGCAACGCTGGTCGGCCTGAACGGCTCGGTGCGCGCGCTCCAGTTCTCGCCGGACGGCGGCCTGCTCGCAGCGGGCGATTCGGACGATCGCGGCGAGTCGGCGGGCGAGAACGCCGCCGTGCCGCTCTGGGAGACGAAGGCCTGAAGGCCGCTCGGCGCGATCGCCGTCCAGCCCCAGTTCGCCGTCAGCCACGTACAGTTCTCGCTGGACGGCAAATACATCGCAACGGCCGCTAAGCGCTCCGGCATCGCCGCGATCTGGGCCGTGCCACGTGGCCCGTAGTGCCGGCGCCGGATCGAGTGCACTCAAGAAGCGGGCCCGCATCACGCGGCAAGAGGCGCTCTGCCCGGAGACTTAATGTCGTTACGACTCTGCGGATTCATCGCTCGGAGGTTCAATGGCGTCGCGGACGCCGGTCTGCGGTAATCGCCGCTCGAACCGCAACAACACATTCTCTAAACGTAGCAAGAGATTCTCGCGGTCACCATTGTGTACGGACGACCGGCGCCTGGCGAGCGGCAATTCGATCAACTTCTGTGAGGACGCCTTGCTACGACACTTCCATCAGCTCCGAGGGGCGGTATGAAGCGAATGGGAAAACGATCCAGATACTGGCTGGCAGCGCTCGCCATCGGTGCGACGGTCCTGGCGGCTGTGGCGTCCACGCTTCCGCGCGACCGGCTGCTGGCGCCGCGCTCCCGGCGCATCGCCACGCTGGACGCGGAGCTGCGCTCTACCAACGTCTGGCGATCGGACCACGAGGCGATCCTCATGCGCTACCGGCCGGCGACCCCCTACTACGACATCGTGCAGATCGATGCTATCTCGCTTGCCGAGACGCCGCTGACCGCGTTGAACCTGAAGTACAAATACGCGCTCAAGTCGCTCACTATCCGGATCCCGGCGACCACCCCCGGCGGGCCGCCGAAGAAGGAGTACGACACTCCCAACTACTCGGTCTCGCCGTCCGGCTCCTGGATCACGTTCTCGCCTCGATACTACACGTCGGGGCGCAACAACTATGTGCCCGTAGTCTGCACCGACTTCGAGGGCCGGTCCGGCGCTGCCTGGAAGCACGCATACGGTCCGGCCACCGCGCTCTGGATCGAAGGCGGCCGCCGCTTCATCGACGCCACAGGGGGCTTCGGTTTCCAAAGGTCGGCGAGCGCCGTGCTCTACAGCATCCACGACCCGCCGGTCGACCTCGCCATCGAACGCCAGTTACCTTTCAGCAACGGCACGCCCGTCGGCGTGACCGGGGACGGCCGGCCACTCATCCTGAGCTACGGTGCGTACCAGCCGGCGCCAAAGGCGACGCTCTGGCAGATCGATCTACAGGCGGCCGGCGCTGCCTACAAAACGACCGTCATCCCGCTCCCCTGGATCGCCCGCGTGCGCAGCGTGGCGATCTCGCACACCGGCGACCGACTGGCCTGGGCGCTGGAGTACGATACCTCGACGCGCGTCCCGCCCTGGATCCGCCGGCTCATTCCCCGCGGGAACAGCGGCCCGCGGAGCGCCGTGGCGCTCTGGACCAGCCGCCTGGACGGGACCGGCTGGCAGGAGATCGGCCACCAGCCCGCGCTGCCGAGCATCCTGGAGGACCGGGACATCGGCCACGTCGAATGGCTGCCCGGCGACCGGCGCCTCTCGTACACCTACGCCCGCGCGTTGTACACGGTGGCGGCAGCGGTGCCCTGACGCCGGCCTCCAATTGGGCCTTATCGTCACCGTAGCTCGCGTCGCGCTTGGCCGAGATCGTGCCGACATCGGCTGATGCGCTATCTCGCGGCAATCGCCATATGCCGAAGCGCTACGTCTCCTGAATAACGACGTCTTGCGCCGCTTGCACCGTACAATGAACCGATTCTCCGCCTTGCCGCCCAAAACAATCGAGTGACGCTTAATCTTCCCCGGGGAGGCAGCGATGGCCCGTATCCGACGCGCGACTCCCTGGCTGGCCGGCGCAGTGCTGGCCGGCGCGCTGGCGTGGGTGCTGGGCGCGGCGTCCGCGGAAGTCCGCGGGAATGTCCTGAACGCCCGGCTTATCAGCGCGGTACGCGCCGGCGATGGCGACCGAGTCTCAGCGCTCCTGGCCGCAGGCGCCGATCCGAACGCGCGGGATGGCGCGGGGCCGCTCAGCCTCGTCGAGGCTGCACGGTCGTTCGTCGCTCGCATGCGGACCGGCCAATCGAGCGCGTCCGCGCTGGGGCCGACCGCGTGGGAGATAGCGTTCGACCGGGAGCAGGCGGCCCCGGGCCCGGTTCTATCTCTACTGGCCCATGGCGCACGCGTCGCCCCGCCGGGGAGCGTTGACGAGACCACCGTCTACCAGGCGATCCTTGCTCGGGAGCAGCCGGGCAGCCTCCACGTGATCCAGAACCGGAGCACGGTTCCGGTCTACGTCAGCGGCCGGCTGCAGCAGGCCGTTATGAGCTTCGCGAAGCGGTCCGGCGCCGGCCTGGGGCCGCTGCACGAGGCCATGAGCGATCACCTCGCTCGCTCGGCAGCGCCGGTGTGGCTTGCCAGCGCCGATGCACGGGCCCGGCATCGATACGCATCGCCAACGTACGTTCGCAATCTCCTGGCTACGTCGGCATGGGCCGGCTTCTTCACCCAGTTCCCACACTACAACGGCGTCCTGCTTCTCTCTCGGCCAGGCTTCTCTCACGATGGGACTATCGCCATCTGTTACCGAGAGCTCCAGTGGGGCGGGAGGACTGCCGGCCAGGGTGACCTGGTCCTGCTGCGCAAGGCTGGCGGTACGTGGCGGATAGCGGGCTGGTTTCGGGTGTGGGATTGCAGCGCCTGCTAGCTGCTGTCCATTGCATTGTCCCCGCGCCGGGCGTCCTTTCGTTCTTTCCGCGCGTTCCGTGTCTTCCGCGGTTAAAGGAATCGCACGCCGGAGGAAATCACCTCCGGCGTGCCGAACCCCCAATGGTATCCTTGCGTAACGGCGCGGCGGCGTGCTGTTCGCGCGATACGGTGCGTTTGCTCGGTAGGAAGCAGCGGCTTGCGATGACGCGGAGGATCGTTGCCCGATGAGTGATTCGTCCTTTTCACAGTCGCTGGACACGCTGAAAGAGCACCTGGTCGGCTACGACGAGGGCGTCGAGCAGTTCAAGCTGGCGCTGCTCACCGGCCAGCACATGCTGCTCGTCGGGCGGCCGGGGCGCGGCAAATCCTACCCCGCGCGACTATTCATCGGCGCGGTGCAGCACGCCCGCGTCTTCCGCACGCAGATCACCGCCTACACCATGCCGGACCACCTGGTCGGCGCCCCGATTCCGCACACCTACCTTGAAGAGGGCCGCCAGGTCTACAACACCGACAACGGTATCCTCAACTGCGACATCGCGCTGCTGGAGGAGTTCTCCGACGGCCCCGTCGCGCTCGCCCGCAGTCTTAACACGATCCTGTACGAGCGCCTGTTCGAGGTGAAGGACCAGGCGCCGCTCCCGGCCACGCTGCACAGCGCCATCCTCACCGCCAACCAGGCCCCGCACGGCGAGGAGTGGAAGGCCGTCTGGAGCCGCATCGCGTTCCGCTTCACGCCGCCCGAAGTGACGTCCGGCTGGGGCCGCTTCCAGACCGCGCAGGTCTACCTGCACACGCACGGCCACGCGCCGCAGCTCCCACTCGTCGACATGGACCAGGTGACGGAGCTCTCCCGGCAGCGCGAGCGGATCGAACTGCCACCCGGCGTGCTGCTGTGCGAGAGCTGGATCTCCGGCGAGTTTCACCGGCGCTGCCAGGAGGACCCGCACCTGGGGCGCAGCGGGCTCTTCTCCTCCGACCTGCGGCGAGAGAACCTCTTTCTGGACGTGATCTGCGCGGGCGCCGTCCTGGAGGGCCGACCGCGGGCGGACTACGCGCACATACGGCGCTACCTGCCCTGCGCTCTGCCGTTGGGCGATGATGCCGACGGCCTTGCAGCGCACGCGATCCTGGAGGACGTGCTGGACAAGGTGCTGCCCCGCAAGATCAGCCGGGAGGACCTGAGCTTCTACGATGCGCTGGGCGACCTGGCGCAGCAGATTCTCGCGCACCAGCACCACCCCCGCGCGCCGCAAACCGACTTCCGCATCCGCCTGCCCGGCATGCAGACCATATTCGCCGCCCGGCGCGAGCTGCTCGGCCACCTCGGAAGAGTCCGCGGCGTGGCCGGCTCCCAGTACCTGGTCGAAGTCCTCCGCCAAGCCCTCTCGAAAGTCCCTGGAGACGAAGAGTGAGCGCCGGGGACGCTGGCCCGGGGTCGCGGCAGGAGAGCCGGGAGCCAGAGCCCGGAGACGAACCGGTGGCCGCAGGGCAAAACGCGCAGCTCGCACAAGACCCGGGGCCGGCGGGCGAAGGCCAAAACGGACGACGCCCCCAGGATTGGGGGCGGGGGGGCGAAGGCCAAAGCGGTCCGCCTCCCCAGAGCAGCCGGCCAGAGGGCGAATGGCGCACCGAGCCGCTCCCCCAAGATCGGGGCCCGGGACCCGATGCCCCGGCGGACGCTCCACATCCCCGGAATCGGGAGCCGGGCGGCGAAGTGGGCGCGGTGCCGATCCAGGATCGGCGCGCCCGTCAGGACGGGCGATCCAAATTCCAGAATCTGAGGGTTCTCCTCGCCTGGCTGGACATCCTCAAGGCCTGGCTCACCTTCATGGCGGAGCTGGCCGCGCTGCTCGGCGCGCGGCGGAGCCGGGAGCGGCCGTGGCGCGTCAAGATCGCGCGGAGGCGGCAGGGGATCGCGCTTTCGGACAAGGAGGTCGAGCGGCTCCTCCAGCGCCAGAAGGACCTGAAGGACCTGGAGCGGCTCTCGGACGCGGCGCAGCGATTCAAGGTGCCGGAAAGCGATTTCTTCGCCGATCCGGCGCAGATGGAGCGGCTCATCCGGCGAATACTGCAGGAGAATCCGCCCTGGCTCTACGTCTCCAAACGACTTGCGGGATCGGACGGAGCAGGCGCGTCAAGCGACCAGGAGGTGCTCTGGCGCGAGCAGGAGACGTTCGAATCGCACGAGGTGACGCTCTTCCTGCCCGACGAGAACTGGCGCGACCTGCCGCTCGCCTCGATGACGATGCGGCCGGTGAAGCACCTCGGCGAGGTGTGGCAGGCCCGGCTCCTGGATCAGGTGCTGCCGCCGGAGGTCCTCCTTGACCGGATGAACCGCGGCGAGGTGCTGATCCCCGTTCGCAACAACCGCCGGCAGCGGCTGGAGTTTTTAAGCGAGCGGCGCTGGATGGAGGTCCCGGTACGCAAGCGGCTGCCGGTCGCAATCGAGATGGAGGGCGGCGCCGGCCAGGGCGGCCAGCTCCTCTACGTCCTCCTCGACTCCAGCGCCTCCATGCGCGGGACCAGCGCGACGGTCGCGCTGGCCGCGATCTCGGCCGCCCTGCGCGCGAACCTGAGCCAGCGCGGCTCGCGCTACCTGTTCCGCCGCTACGCCGAGCAGGAGGCGATCTGGCCGAGCGCCGTCGAGCCGCCCGTGCAGGCCCGCACGATCGAGGAGAAGGACGCACTGCTCGATCTGATCTGCGCGACCAACTTCAACGGCGGCGCGACGCACGTGAACCACGCGCTCGACGTGGCGGTTTCGGACGTCCAGAATCTCCGCCGCGAAGAGCGGCTGGAGGCCGAGATCCTCCTGGTGACGGACGGACGCGCCGAGATGCTGGAGAGCACGGGACTTCGGCTTCGCGAAGCCGGGGTAAAGCTCCACACCGTCATGGTCGCGCCGCAGCCCAACCCCAGCCTCGCTGCTATTTCCGAGAGCTTCACCGTCCTCGATATCGGCCCGGATATCGCCCCGCACCCGGCCGGCAGCCCCGAATCTCCATCCGTCGCGGCAGCCCGGCCCCGGCGCACGGCGTACCGCATCTGACCTTCGATAGATTTTTGCGGGAAGCCCGTTAGAATACGCCATTTCGGGGAACGTTTCCGGCGCGACACCTGTTATTCTCCTTATCGGTATCCCCCGCCCGTGCAACGGAAAGGAGTGCGCTCTGATGGGCCGTGACGCCGCCGCGTACGCATTGAACCAAGACGTAACCGAGAGCCCCCTGCTCGCTGGTCAGATGGCATTGCCCGGCCTCTACCGCAACATCGAAACGGGGCGCTGCATCCGATTGGAGCGCACCGACATGCTTCCGCCCAGCTTTGACGGCCGCGTGGCCGCCTACGTTCCCGTAGCGAGCGCCTGGCGCGAACGCTTCGAGGCCGACTACGCACCGGAGCACGTCCCGAACCAGCGCGGCTAGCCGCCGCGCGGCTCAGGACTGCCGAATTCCCGTGTGGCCTGCCGCAAGGGCAGCGCCACAGGCCGTGCCTGCCTCGATATCCTGCCCGTCCGTCCCATCCGCCCCATCCTGACGCGATTACGCGCCCGGCCCGCAAACCGAGGAGCGAAATCCCGACAGCGTGAGGGCGTCTTTCTGTTGGCGGCTGCGGCGCGCGGGGCCCCCGACTTCCAGACCGTATCGATGCGGCGCGGCACAATCGTCGCGAGAGAGAAGGAGTTTCTTCGTGCGCTTCGTAATCTTCATCCATTGCGCTCGATGGCAGCCGGGAAAGGTGGGACAGGATGAGACATCGTGACAACGGGAGCGATTCCGCGCCGTGCGGTCTGAACCGCCGAAATGTGCTGACGCGGCTCGGCTCCGGGCTGGTGCTGAGCCTCAGCGGCCTGACGCTCGGAGGCGCTTCTTTCGCCGAGGAGCTGGTGCGCACGCCGGCGCAGACCGAAGGACCGTTCTACCCCGACCACCTTCCGCTCGACACCGATAACGACCTGCTGATCGTCAACGACGCCATCACGGCGGCCGTCGGGACCGTCACGCACCTGAGCGGGCGCATACTGGATGCGAAGGGCGAGCCGGTCCGCAACGCCGTCGTGGAGATCTGGCAGGTGGACAGCCGCGGCAACTACCTCCACTCCAAGGGCGCGAACCCGCAGACGGGCGGCATGCGCGACCCCAACTTCCAGGGTTTCGGCCGCTTCCTCACCGGCTCGACCGGCGAGTACTACTTCCGAACGATCAAGCCGGTGCCCTACCCCGGCCGCACGCCGCACATTCATTTCGCCGTCAAGCGAAAGGGCCGGGACAAGTACACCACGCAGTGTTACATTCAGGGCGAGCCGCGCAACGCTACGGACGGCGTGCTCAACGGAATCCGCGACGCCAGGGAGAGGGCCTCGGTGATCATCCCCTTCGCGCCGATCAAGGACTCTCGCATCGGCGACGTGGCGGCGCGCTTTGAGATCGTGATGGGGTGAACGGGCGAGCGGGTTAGCGGTCTCTAAGTCCGCGGGATCGGCGGCTGAGTTTCCGGGCGCGGCTCGCGCGGAGGCGTTTCGGACGGCGCGCCGATCGCGGTCGCAACCGCGACGTAGAGCGTGACGGCGACCACGGGCACGACCACGCCGGAGAAGCAGCCGAGAATCGCGTAGCGGATGGCGGAGGCGCGGCGCTCGGCCTCCGGCTTCCAGCGGTAACGGTGCCAAGCCAGCCGCGCGAAGAGCACGCTCATGATCCCGCAGGCGAACACGACGCCGGACACGGCGCCGAAGAGGTGCGACCGATCGACGAGCCTGCCAAGCGTGCCGAGCGCGCTCCAGACCGGGATGGAGCCGAGCAGCGCGCAGCAGTAGCGGGTCGTATCGCCGGCGAGATAGCCGAGCATCCGGTCGATGCGCTCCGAGAGGCTGCCGGGAGGCGCAAACGATTCCGGGAGGGCGGTCAGCGCCTCGCTGTACGGCGAGAGGGCGCCCTGGCCGTCGCTCCTCTGATCCGCCGCCTGCAGCGCTCCCGCCACTCCATATCCGCCCTGGCCGTACGGCATTGCGCTGCCCGGCGATGGGGCGACCGATCCTCCGGCCGCGCCCGGTCGCTGATGGGCCGTGTCGCCATGCTGCAAGACTGCGGGGTGCGGTCGCCATTGCGGGATTCCATCGGAGTGCGGCGCCTGTGCGATCGCATCGGCGGCAGACCCTCCCGGCACGGCGCGGGACGCGAGCATCGCGCCGCCGGGCTGCCGCGCATCTATGGCCGGCCCATCCGCTGCCCGCCGGTCGCGAAGTACGTCCAGCACCGGAACGGCTGGCGGGGACGCGCCCGCATCCGTCGGGAGACCGGGCGCCGTGCCGTACGCGGGCGGACTCGCCGGAGGCGGGCCGCCGCTCGGCTCGCTCCGATTCGCGGACTGTGCGCCGTTTGCGGCCGGATTCCCGGTCGGCGCGGCAGAGTCGGGTCGAGCCGCTTGCGATGGCACCGGCGGGAGCTGAGGCGCGGACGCAGGGCCGCCGCCTGATTGGTGGTGCCCTGACCGCGCCACGGCGTGTGCCGGCGACGCGGCAGACGGCGGAGCGCCACCTGGATCGGCTCGGGCCGCGGGCGACGAATCGAACGCGGGCCTGTTGTCGTGCGGCAGGGGCAGCGCCGGCATGTCGAGCCGCGGCGGGTCGGGAGCGCCGTAACCGGGAAGCGCCTGCTGAATTCCCGGCGCCGGGCCGGCTGGACGCGCCGGCGCGAGGTCCGGGACCCGCGGACCGCCCTGCGATGTGCCGCCGGACGAGAGGGGAGTGCGGGTCGCCGCGAACGGATCCGCGCTGCCGGAGGGCGTGCGGATGTCGAAATCCACGGCGCGGCCCGATCCAGGAATGGGCGGTATCGGTTGCAGCAGAGTCGCGGGGATCGCAGTGCGCGCGGATCCTTCGCGCGCCGCGTCCTCGAGCGCGACCCGCATCTCCTCCGCCGAGCCGAACCGGCGGTCCGGGTCCTTCATCAGCGCCATGAAGATTACGGCGGCGACGGGTCGAGGAACCGATTCCGGCAGCGGCTCGGGCTCGCGGCCCAGGATGGCGCCAACGAGCGCGGAGAGGTCACGCTGCGGAAACGGCAGCTCGCCCTTCAGCATCCGGTAGAGCGTGACGCCCGCCGCCCAGATGTCGGTCTGCGGCGAGAACCGATCGTCGAACGCCTCCGGCGGCATATAGCCCGGCGTGCCGCCCGCCTGCGTGAGTACGGTCGAGCTGAACGCGCGCGTGAGGCCGAAGTCGGTGAGCAGGGGCGTGTCACCGCGCAGCAGCACATTGCCCGGCTTCAAGTCGCGGTGGACGAGCGGCTTCGGCGGCAGCGCGTGGAGGTGCTCCAGGCCAGCCAGAATGCCGCGCGTCATCTCGATGGTGGCGGGAGTCGGAAGGACGCCGCCCGGCGCGCGGCGCAGCCGCTCCTGGAGCGAGCCGCCGGGAATGAACTCGGTCGCGATGGCGACTTGGCCGTCGTAGATGTCGGCGTGGAGCACCTGAACGACGTTGGCATGCTTGCCGGCGCTGAGCCACACCGCCGCCTCGCGGCGGATCGCCTCCAGGTCCGGCTCGGCGTCCTTGGGCAGCTTGAGCGCCACCTGCCGCTCGATCAGGCCGGTGCGCTCGCCGGCCAGCCAGACGACGCCATAGCTGCCCTCGCCCAGCCGCCGCTCCAGGACGTAAGGCCCGATCTTGCGCCCCGCTTCGAACATTGCGACTCTGCTCCCTCCGCCTCGCACAGAGTACAGACGGGAGCCGGCGCGGGTCGGTGTCATGTATTGATGCGGTGTTCTGGTGAGCGGTCGGCCAGTCGGCATTTCGTACAAGGACGGTTGCTCTTTGGAGCCGGGTGTTTTCAACACCCGGCAGCCCGGCGTGCAGGACTGTGGAGGGAAGTGCCTTCGAGCCTGCG
>DATGJU010000651.1:0-7551 GCA_035295045.1 Chthonomonadaceae bacterium | reverse complement strand
CACGACACCCGCGACGAGCGCCTCACCGACGTCCACGAGGCGAACATCGTCCGGCCGATCATCGCGTGAGGGCCTAGCGGGAACGGGGGGCCGCTCCACCGCGGTCAGCTCCGGGGGCGGGGGCCTGCGCTGCTGGCTCGGCGGGCGCGAGGACCGCGCTGCCGGCCACCTCGGTCACGGGCACGGAGGCCTGCGCTGCCAGCGCCGGGCGTGGAGCCCCGCGGTACCGATGGTAGGCCGCTGGGGCCGCGCGTACCAGCGGCGGGCGTGGGGCGTCCGCGCTACTGTTACGCGGCCGCCGGGGGGCCGCACTACCGATGGGCAGTGCGCGGCAGATACTGGTAGTCCGTCAGCGTCCTGAGGAAGGCGACGAGCGCGGCCATGTCCTCGCTGGAAAGCTCCATGCCGGAGTCGGGGTGCTTGGCGATGTTGGGGTCGAGCGTGGACGTGCGGTGGACGCCGCGCGCGTAGTGCTCGACGACCTCCTCCAGCGTTTTGAACCGGCCGTCGTGCATGTAGGGACCGGTGATCGCGACGTTTCGCAGCGACGGCGTCTTGAACTTGCCGGCGTCCGCCTCGCGCCCGGTAACGAGCGCCCGTCCGCGGTCGATGAACCGCTCGTCGAGGCCGTTGTTGGCGTAACGGTAGTCGGTAAAGAGATTGCCGCCATGGCAGTGGAAGCAGTCGGCTCCGACCTGACCGCGCGCCGGGTCGTATTCGGTCACGAACAGCATCAGCCCCCGCTTCTCCTGCTCCGTGAACCTCTCCTCGCCGCGGGAGGCCCGGTCGAACCTGGAATCGGCCGAGATCAGCGTCAGCAGGTACTGCTCGATCGCCAGGCCGAGGCGCGCCGGCGTCACTCCCGCGCTGCCGAACGCCGCGCGAAACTGGGCGCGATAACCGGCGTCGGCGTTTAGCGCGCGGACGACGGTGGGCAGCGCGGCGTGCATCTCGCGCGGATTGGCGATCGGCGCGAGTGCCTGGTCTCGCAGTCGCGCGCGGCGGCCGTCCCACGTGTACGGCGCGCTCCACGCGAGGTTGAAGAGGGGCATGGCGCGGCGCGTGCCAGGCAGATGGTCGATGCCGAGACTGCGGGCGTGGCCGCGATCGGAGAAGGCCGCGTCCGGCCGGTGGCAGGAGCCGCAGCTCTGCGTCCCGTCGCCGGATAGCCGTTTATCGGAGAAAAGGCGCCTGCCGAGCGCGACGCCCTGGGACGTCAGCGGATTGTCTGCCGGCAGCGCGGGCTGCGGGAAGCCATCCGGCACGCGGAACGGATAGGGCGTCGTTCCGGCAGGAGTCCTGCGGCGCCCGCTGGGCGACGCGGCGCCGGCGGGCGCATGCGCCGCCGGGCTCTCGCCGGTCATGCGGCGCCGGGCCGCGGATGCCTCCATCTCTTCGCCCTGCGCCGGGCGGACAGCGGCCAGTGAGACCGCGGCCGCGACGTTCTGCTTGAGGCGGACGGCAATCGGGTCGCCCGGCCGCGAGTGCGTCGAATTGCGGCCGCCCTCCGGCGCGGGCGAGATGCCGTCGAAAAGGCGCGCCGCGTCGAAATCCACGCCTGCCACGGTCGCCGTTCCAATGCGGATCCGGCGCTTGAGCATTACGGTCACGCGGTTCGAATCGTTGCCGAGGTGGTAGGAGTAGCCGCGCCGCCGTCCATCGCGGGCGGAGTAGGTCCCCTCGATCGCGAGAAAGACATAGCCGCCCTGCCAGCTCCAGTGCAGGTTCGAGACGACGGGGTTGAGGGCGTGCCGCGGCCCGTACCGCGAGGGGTCGGCGTGGTTCGCGGCGGCGTCCGGCCCTACGTGCAGCTCGATGCCCGCGTATTCGCCCTGCGGCACGTTGACTAGCGAAAAGGCCGTGCGCCCTTCCGCCGGGTTAAGGTAAGCCGGATCGCCCGTGATGCGCACGCGGCTGCCGTCCGGCCGGATCAGAGCGATGTCCGTAACGAGATAGGCGAGGCGCGAGATGGAGAGGCTGTCGCCCCCGACCGTGCGCAGACCCGCGTCGTCCATCCGCAGCGGCGCGCCGCGGAACAGGTGGCGGACCTGGACGCGCAGGCTCCCGCTCGGCGGAGCCTGAGGCGAGGCGGGTGCAAGAACGGCGGCGGTGAGCAGACCTAGCAGGCCCAGCCAGCAACCGCTATAGCTTCGAAACACGGTAATTCCTCGGCATTCGGCGTTGCGGTGCGCGGTTCCGGACGTACTCGGCCCGCTGCTGTGGCCGTGCCCACGCCGCTAACGGCGCGGCGCGTTCCTCGTGCCAGCCGTGAACGTCACGCGGTGCCGCGCAGCTCGGCGGTCCGGTTGCACGTTACGGTCGGCTGCGCGGCAGAAAACGTCACGGGATGAGGAAACCGGCGCGTTAAGCGTGTTAAGGGCTAGATGAAGTAGGACCTGCGGCTAGCGTGCGAAACTCGCCTTCGCGGGTTCGATGCATCGAGTCCGCGAAGGCGGGCTCTGCATTCCAGAACAACGGGTATTGACCCGGCCTCGGAACCGGTGCGACATTGCATTCCAGCGCCGGGTGGCGACCCACCCGGCTCACTCCACGGTGAACGCCGCCTTTGCCCGGAACACGACGTCGATGCCTAGCTCGGGCGGCCCTGGGAATGTGGCCGTTACGTCCTGCTTGCCGGTCGTCGCTGTCGCGGGAATAGCGAACTCGGCGGTCAGCATGACGCCGTCCCACGTCGCCTTGCGCGCCCTGATCGCGCCGATCGTGACGGCGCTGGGCTGCACGAACTCCGGCGGCGGCATGATACCTCCGGTGCGGATTTTAAGCGTGATGCTCGCGCCCCGCTTGGCGGCCGCCGGGGCCGGGAGCGTCAGCGTGCCTGCGCCCATGCCGCCAGGACCACCCGGCCCGCCGCCTGGGAATCCGCCCCGACCGCCTCGGCCTCCGCCCGGACCACCCGGGAAACCGCCTTCGGGTCCGCCCTGACCGCCTGTGCCGCTCGGGAAACCGCCTCCGGGTCCGCCCTGACCGCCCGGGCCGCGGCGCGCGCCCTGCCCACCGAAGCCGACCGGGCCGCCGAAGCCGCCCGGGACTCCGTAACCGCCTGGCCCGCCCGGCCCGCCGAAGCCGCGACCGCCCGGGCCTCCAGGTCCGCCGCCCGGGCCGCGCCGGCGGGGCGGGGTGTCGTCGTAAGCGTCCAGAGTTACGAGCGCGACGCGGAACTGGGTCGCCTTCGCCATCGGCGCCCCGGCAGGCACCTCTTCGGAGGTGCGCTGGCCCTGGCTGCGTACATCCGCGGCGACCGTCTTCCAGGTCGCGCCGTCCAGGGTCGCCTCCAGCCTGTAGTGGCCGCCCTCGACGCTCGTCCAGCCGATCGCCTTGCCGCCGTCGGGCATTGGCGTGGTCTTGATGGCGATGGGAGTGGCCGCGCCGTCGGTGCGGAATGTCTTCACGACCTCCGGCACCGCGCCGACGTTACCGCCGGTCGGGACACCGTAGTACTGCCTGCCAATCACATAGGGATAGGCGGCAGAGCCGTCCGCGTTGAGCGTTACGAAGTAGGCGTACGTCCCCTTCGGATACTCCGGCGTCACGCAGAAGCGGCCATTGTACTGGTCAAGGTCGAACTCCGTGCCTCTGCGGAAGCCCAGGTCGCCCAGGTAGTCGTAGTCCTCGCAGTAGCGGCCGATCGGGTAGCGCGCGGAGACGTCGGGGCCGTACTGGCTCGCGGCGAGCGCGGCGCTCGTCCCGTGCAGCTCCGCCGCCCATTTGGCGAGCGAATGGCGGCCCGTTTTCGCGAGGTCGACCGTCTTGTGGCCGCCGTCGCGCGGCACGAAGCCGGAGACCATCCGCCGAACCGTGCCGGGCGTATTCGCATCCGCATACCCGTACGGTCCGTAGATCGGATAGCCGTCGTACGCCCAGCCCAGGATGGGCGAGTGGTGCGGCTTCGAAGTATCTTCGCGGTACGAGTCGGCAGGCTTCTCGTACCGGACGTTGTCGCTTAGCTGGTAGCGCAGGCCGAGCGGGTTAGAGTGATAGTGGTAGGTGCCCATTGGCGGCTGGTGCGCGTTCGACTTGTCGAACGTCGGACCCTCGACCGGGACGGCGTTCCGGACCCAGATCGCGCCGTCCTGGCCGCCTGGCCGGGGAGGGCTCATCTGCTCGTAGCCGGTTGCGGTATCGTAGTGGCCGCCGTCCAGCATGTTGAACAGTGCGACGCCGTTCACCCAGACACCCAGATCCCCGAGGCCATTCGTCGCCTTCTTTTCCGCCGGCTTCGGATGGCGCGGGAAGCGCCGGATGTAGCTCTGGTTCGAGGGCCAGTTGTCGAATATCCGGTTGACGCCCATGTACCAGGGGCCCATCTGGTGGCTGGCAAGCCCCGTCCCCTGGATGTAGACCCAGTCGTCGGAATAGCTGACCTGCTGGATGTCGGCGTATGCCGGCTTGGACTGGCCACCGCCGCGCCACGGCAGCCCACGGGAGGGCCAGGTCGTTACCGCGCTCTGGCCGGTCTGCTCCACCACGCGCGCATACCGATTGGAGTTATCGAGGAACCAGCTTGTGAGCTGCGGACCTGGTCCGGCTGCCGTATCCGCCGCACGCTGCTGCGCGACCGATGCCGCGCCGGCCGTGACGAGCGCGGCGGCGAGGACGCCCAGCGCCGCCGCCCGCAGAGTCCGTTTGTTCGATCCGTAGAATGACTTCATCGCAATCCGCCTCCCAGCCGAAACAATGCTGGGCCGATTATAAGCGACCGCCATGAAAACCAGATGAATGGCGATAGGCGATCGTTGCCGACGGGCTGAACCCCGCGGCTGGGTAGCCTTCGGCTCATTGCCCGCCTGCGCGGGCAACACACGGGACCGGCGGGAGAGGCGTTTCGCTCGCGCAGGCGGGCGATAGGCGGAACGCCACACAGCCCCGGCGTTCAGGACTCCGTCCCGGCGTTCAGGACGAGGGCAGACCGGCGGGCGACGTGCGGAACGCCACTCCGTCCCGGCGTTCAGGCCGAGGGCAGACCGGCATGGTGTATACTATATCGGCCTAAAGCGTGTCCGATTCTGCATGAAACCGACAAATCCCGAACGGAAGCCCTTTCCCAAAATGCGCGTCCACGACCTACGCCGGAAGTACATCGAGTTCTTTGAGAGCAAAGGCCATCTCTATCAGCCGGCGTCGCCGCTCGTGCCGATCGATGCGCTCGGCGTCGAGGACAAATCGACGCTCTTCACCAGCGCCGGCATGCAGCAGTACAAGCCCTACTTCACCGGCGCCGCCGTCCCGCCCAGCACGCGCATCTGCACGGTCCAGAAGTGCCTCCGCACCGGCGATATCGACAGCGTGGGCGACTACTCTCACTGTACCCTCTTCGAGATGCTCGGCAACTTCAGCTTCGGCGACTACTTCAAGAAGGAAGTGATCCACTGGACGTGGGAGTTCCTGACGGGAGTGCTCGGCCTGGACGAGGAGCGCTTCTGCGTCACCGTCTTCGCGGACGACGACGAGGCGTTCTCCATCTGGCACGATGAGGTCGGCCTGCCGGCGGACCGGATACATCGTCTAGGCGAGGACAAGAACTACTGGCCGGCGAACGCCATCAGCCAGGGGCCGAACGGGCCATGCGGGCCCTGCTCCGAGGTTTTCTTCCGAGTCGCGCCGCTCGAGGAAATGACCACGGATCCGGCCCTCTCGCCGACCGAGCGGTACCTTGTGGACGACGACGCGGGCCGCTGGCTCGAGGTCTGGAACAACGTCTTCACCCAGTTCGATCGCGGCGAGGACGAGCGCGGGAAGGCGGTCCTGACGCCGCTCCCCAAGAAGAATAACGACACCGGCGCGGGCCTCGACCGAATCGCCTACGTCGTGCAGGGCAAGACGAGCGTCTTCGAGACCGACCTGTTCCAGCCGACTCTGGAGCGCATCGCCGAGATTTCGGGCCTCCAATACGGCGGATCGATGAGCGCGCAGGACTTTGCGTTCCGGGTCGTGGCGGAGCATACGCGCGCGTCGGTCTTCTGCATCGCGGACGGAATCCTGCCTTCCAACGAGGGACGGGGATACGTCCTGCGCTACGTCATGCGCCGCGCCATCCGGTACGGCAAGAAGGACCTCGGATTCGCGGAGCCATTCATGCACGAGGTCGCGCCGGCGATCATCGACCAGATGGGCGAGTTCTACACCGAGCTTCGCGAGCGCCGCGAGCTGATACTGAAGACGATCCTGCGCGAGGAGGAGAGCTTCCGCCGCACGCTGGACAACGGCATGGCGCGTCTGGAGGAGATGCTGGCAATCGATAAAGTGCTGGCATCGAAGACGCTCTCCGGCGACGAGGTGTTCATGCTCTACGACACCTACGGCTTTCCGCTTAACCTTACCGAGGAGATCGCGGCCGAGCGCGGCTTCGCGATCGATATGGAGGGCTTCGAGCGGGCCATGGAGCGGCAGCGGGACAAGTCCAAGGAAGGCTCCAAGATTGCGGCGGACGTGTTTGCCGGCACCGACACGGCCCTCGCGGACCTGCAGCGGACCCTGCCGCCGACGCAGTTCCTCGCCTACGGCCACACGGTCGCGGAGGCGAACATCCTCGGCCTCATCGTGGACGGCGAATCTGTGGAGACGGCGCGGGCGGGCGATGAGGTGACGATCGTCCTTAATCGGACGCCCTTCTACGCCGAGTCGGGCGGCCAGGTCGGCGATACCGGCCAGATGGTCTCGGCGGCGGGCGACGTGACCTGCGCGCTCAAGATCGATATGACCGACGCGCAGCGCTCAGGCGGGCTGATCCTGCACACGGGCCGGGTGCTGGAGGGCGAGGCAAGCGTCGGGCAGCACGTGGCGGCCTCCGTAGATGCGGAGCGGCGGCGCCACATCATGCGCAACCACACGGCGACGCATCTGCTGCAGGCGGCGCTGCGCGAGGTTGTCGGCGCGCACGTCCACCAGAAGGGTTCGCGCGTCGATCCGGAGCGTCTTCGGTTCGACTTCACGCACGTTCAGCCTGTCACTCCGGAGGAGCTGAGACGCGTCGAGGAGATCGTCAACGCGGAGATCCTGAATGACGAGCAGGTGGTCGTCCACACCGACTTGCCGATCGCCGAGGCGAAGGCGCGGGGCGCGATGGCGCTTTTTGGCGAGAAGTACGGCGACAAGGTCCGCATGATCGAGATCGCGGACTTCAGCCGGGAGCTGTGCGGCGGCACACACCTCTCGCACACGTCCCAAATCGGGCTGTTCAAGATCGTGAGCGAGACAGGCGTAGCGTTGGGCGTGCGCCGCATCGAGGCGGTGACCGGGCAGGGCGCCTACCGGCTTGTCAGCCAGCGCGACGAAACGCTCCGCACCGTGGCGGCGCTGCTGAAGTCCAGCCCGGCCGACGTGCTGACGGCGGCCGAGCGGCTTGTGCAGCAGCGCCAGGAGCTGGAGCGGCAGAACCGCGCGCTCAAGTCCGGGGCGGGCGCGGCGCCGTCGACGGAGCTGGAGGCGGAGCAGATCGAGGGCGTGCCCGTTGTGCGCCACCGGGTCGACGGGGCGGATGCCGAGGCGGTCGGCAACCTGGCGGACCGGACGGCGAAGCGGCTCGGCTCGGCG
>DATGJU010000650.1:0-4186 GCA_035295045.1 Chthonomonadaceae bacterium | reverse complement strand
TGTAGCCCAGGTCCTCGTTCAGCTCACGGAAGATGTTGACGAGCGAGGGTGGCGGCGGTACTCCAGGGCGCACCGAGAAGCAGAGGCCGTGCGCCTGACCGTCATCGTGATAGGGGTCCTGGGCGAGTATCAGCACGCTAGTACTATCGAACGACGTAGTCTTCATCGCGTTGAACACGTCGGCCTCGGGTGGATAGACCGTCGTCAGCGCGCGCTCCGCGTCCACGAATTCGGCGAGCCGGGTGAAATAGGGCTTGGTCTGCTCCGTGCCGAGCACGGCGTTCCAGTCCGCCGGAAGATCCACTCGCATCCTACCACTCCCCGCCAGCCGATGTTTCAGGCGCGCGACCGACGGCGCATCCCACGCTCGTACCTTGCATCCCGCGGCCAATACCTTCGGCAGCCGCGCTGGGCCGGCCGGCCATGTCCGTAGCCCACGTCATGTCAGCGGCTGCGCGGAGAGCGTTCCCGCGAATACGGTAACTGCAGTGCCGATGAGGACCACGCGGTCGCCCTCCACGCGTACGCCCACGATGCCGCCGCGCTGCGACGCCTGACAGCCGGTCATGGCGTCGCGGCCCAGGCGCGCCCGCCAAAACGGCGCGAGGCAGCAGTGGGCCGACCCCGTCACGGGATCCTCATCGATCCCCGCGGCCGGCGCGAAGAAGCGCGACAGGAAGTCGAACCGCGCGTCGTCCGACTCGCTGGTCACTATCACGCCACGCGGCGCGACTTCGGCGAGGCGTCGCATGTCCGGCTTGAGGCCGCGCAGCGTCGCGCCGTCCCGAAGCTCTACCAGCAGGTCCATCTTGTTCCGCCGTACCGTGAGCGCCTCCGCTCCGAGCGCCGTCTCCAGGCCCTCAGGGATCGGCGCCTTCGGAGCGGGCAGCGCCGGGAAGTCCATCTCGATCCTCTGCTCGCGCCGGCATGCCGTCAGGGGGCCGCTCCGGGTCTCGAACCGGGCCGGCCGATCGAGGCTCAGTCGGCCGGTCTCCCAGAGTATGTGCGCGCTCGCGAGCGTTGCGTGGCCGCATAGGTCCACCTCTACGGTTGGCGTGAACCAGCGTAGGTGAAACAGATCGGCAGCGGGCACGAGAAACGCCGTTTCCGACAGGTTCATCTCGGCGGCGAGGCTTTGCATCCACGAGTCCGGAACGGGCTGTTGCAGGATACACACCGCGGCCGGGTTGCCGGCGAATGGCCGGTCGGTAAAGGCGTCTGCCTGGTAGATCGGAAGGTTCATCGCTTACCTGGAAACGCGCGCAGTTCGGCGGATGTCGGCCTTACTCTTCGTCGTAATCGCCGCCGAACGGACTGTCGTCCAGGACCGGCGGATCGGGAGCCGCCTGCGCCGCGATCATCTGCTCGCGGAGCATCACGCTCTGCTCGACGAGCGCGGACGCGAGCCTGCCCGAGCCGCCGGACGAGATCCATCGCATGAGCGAGGATAGGAACAGCTCCTTGATGTAGGCAAAGGAGAACTCGGTGGTTGCCTCGACGACCGCGTCGATCTCTTGCTCCGTGAGGCGCAGCTCGGTCTCCAGCGCGCCATTCCATGCGGTGATGTACTCGCGGCGCTCGTCGGCGGCCGGCAGGTCCATACGGTACTTGCGATCGAACCGGCTGGGCCGGTCGATCAGCGCGGGATCGAGACGTTCGGGGTGGTTGGTCGTCGCGATGACCACGATTCCGGTGTTGGCCGCGAAGCCGTCCAGCTCGTTGAGGAAGAAGGAGCGATTCCGATCGGTGATGAGCGAGTCGAGGTCCTCCATGACGAGCAGGCACGGCGTGGTCTGCCTGGCGCGCTGGAACACGGACCGGATGCAGTCCTGATCGCTCTGGTACTGTGCCTTGAGGCTCTTCACGTAGAGACACGGAACGCCGAGCCGATTGATGAGGGCCTTGACCGTATGCGTCTTGCCGTTGCCTGGCGGGCCGATGAGGATGACGCCGCGCTTCCAGGGAATCCTGTACCGCTCGTAAGTCGCGCGCGAACCGAAGAATGCGGCAAAATCGTCCTGGATCTCCTGCTTGAGGCACGCGGGAAGCACGAGGTTATCGAATGTTGCGCTCTGGATCGCCCCGTACAGCTCTTCATCCTTGTACCAGGTCCCGCCGTCGAACACCAACACCTCGCCGCGAACCTCGGAATTCCACTCGCAAACGGCGGCGAAAAACCCGCGCGCCATCTCCTCGGATTCTGCGAGAATCCAGTAGTGCGGAGTGTCGCAGTGGCTCTCCAGCCAGGTGACGAGCATGATTTCGAGCCGGGCGCCGTTCCACGTGACTTCGTACCAGGCGTCGACGCCCGATTGCCGCACTCCGTGCTCTAAGCCGTGCCATGTCGCAGACCTGTGCTGAAACAGGTTGGCCCGGTACGCCATGGTCGCGTTGCCCGCCGCCGCGAATTGGGCTGGCTCGAAGTAGTGGGAGCTGACGGAATAGACGCAGCGGTCCGGAAAGCGCATCGCGAGCTCGCGGCTCAGGTAGTATGCGCGCGGCGCGAGCGGCTTGTCCAGCGTGTCGTAGATCAAATTGTCGATCATGATAATGCAATATACCTGCGAATGAGAAAACGTCTCAGCGGAATTGACCGCCGAGACGCTTGAAAAGTGCACACCCGCGCGCAATCGATTGTGATGTGGCACCGAGCCGGCTACCGCCGCCGGAGGCGGCTGGGGGCAAAACGGGGATGACGGGACTTGAACCCGCGGCTTCCTGCGTGACAGGCAGGCACTCTGACCACTGAGCTACACCCCCGTACGGCGGCGCCCTTCCGGTAGCAGCCGCCGATAAGTATACACCCCGCATCCGGCGCGTGTCAAGACGGCCGGAGGCGCACATGACGGGATCCCACGCCGGCTCCGCCGCACAAAATCGTCGGGGCAATTGGCCCACGACTATTGTATTACCTGCTCGTTGTTGTTATAATAGGAAGCGACCGAAGCGGCATAACTCCACGCCTTGACTTTTTCCGATCCAAGTTCCGATAGCTACGACCTGAAAAAGGGGAATGCGCTAATGAAGTATTCTCGATTTGCGCCGTTGGGCCTCGCCGGTGTGTTCCTTTGCGGCGCGGTCATGGGCCGGGCCGATACCGACGCCGACCGGATCAAGCGGCTCGAAGACCAGATTAAGCTGCTCCAGGAGCAGATGCAGAAGCTGAAGGACGACCAGGCCGCGCGGGACAGGGCGCAGATCGCCGCGGCCAGCCACAAGGCCGGGCAGCCCATGCCTGCGCCTGGCGGACCGACGCCTACGAACGTGGGCGCGATCAAGTGGAGCGGCGACTTCGATTCGCGCTTCGACCTTACCGGCATTCACTCGCGCGATATCGGCATCATTCCCGAGGGCGACCAGGGCGCGCTGCGCGCCCGTTACCGCATCCGAATGCAGATGCCGCTCTCGAACCGCTCCGACGCAGAGATCTACCTCTCAACCGGCGTGAACAACAGCCCGACGCTCGCCTACACCACGTTCGGCGATGCGTTCCGGGGAAAGGCGATCAGCTTCTCGCGCGCCTATTTCGACTACTATTTCGGCAACAAGAACAATCCTAAGACGCCCTACCTGATGTTTGGAAAGATCCTGAATCCGTTCTGGCGTGGCGATCTCGGCGGTTACACAAGCGAGATCGTGTGGGATAACGACGTAAGCCCCGAGGGCGCGGCATTTGTGCTGCCAATCGTCCAGAGCAAACACTTCCAGCTCTCCAACACCGCCGGCTTCTTCTCCATCAACCTGCCGCCGAAGAACCTGCTGACGGGCCTGACGACGGATACCTATCAGGTCGCGGACCAGATCAAGGCCGACGCCGGCATGTTCCACGCCGCGGTGAGCTACTACGTATTCGATAACCTGAACAGCGGCCTGCTCGTGCCGGAAGTCACCCCGGACGGCTTTATCGACCTTTCTACGGCGCAGAGCGCCTGGCTGCTGCGCTCTGGAAGCGGCCTGCAGATCACCAACGGACACTACTTCTTCGGACCGACGGCGGCGGGCTTCGGCTCGAACACGTTCAACATCCTGAACCTTTCGTTCAACGTGGCGCCCAAGGTCAGGCCGAACCGGGTCCAGCCGTTCCTCCACTACGAGTACCTGAACAACGGCAGCGTGTCCTTCGACAATACCGGCTGGGGCATCACGCTCGGCCTCAACAAATCGCGTCTGCCGGACGGCAAGGCCA
>DATGJU010000649.1:0-18028 GCA_035295045.1 Chthonomonadaceae bacterium | reverse complement strand
AGCACGTCGAGTTCCTGAAGTTCGTCGATCTGCCGCGTCTGGCCGGCGCGTCATTCGAGCTTGCGCTGGCTGGAGTCGATCCGGCGTCCGAGGCCCTGCTGAACGGGCACGGCTGGCGCGTCGCCGACGGATACGCGCTATCACGCGACATAGAGCCGTACCGCGACTTCATCCGCGACTCACGCGGCGAATTCACCGTCGCGAAAGACCAGAACGTCCGGCTGCGCAGCGGCTGGTTCAGTGACCGCAGCGCATGCTATCTCGCCGCCGGCCTGCCGGTGATCACACAGGACACGGCCTTCGGCAGCGTGGTGCCGACGGGGCGGGGACTCTACGCGTTCCGCACCATGGAGGACATCCTGGCGGCGCTGGACGCGATAGAGGCCGACTATGAGGCCAACCGCGCCGCCGCCCGGGATATCGCGGACGCCTATTTCGATGCGTGCGGGGTGGTCGAGCGGATGCTGCGGCAGGCCGGCCTATAGAGGATTGTGCCTGTGCAATCGCCATGCTGGGAGGAGCGCGGAGCGTGTGTGAGGCGTCGATGAAACCTGAGGGACCGGCGAGGAGCAACGGGATGCGCTGCCCCGGATGCCCGCGCCGCTCCTGGAGACAGCGAATTTGCTGGCGGCTGCGATGACTCCGGAGAATGTGCTCGCGAAGGAGCTGGCTTCCGCATTAGGGCGGCCCGCGGCCGTGAAGTCGGTCCAGCGCCGCCGCATGGACGCCAGCACCCACGGCATCGAGCGGTGGCAGGTCACGCTGGATGACGGCGAGCCGGTCCGCCTGCTCTTCAAGGATCTGCAGCCGGACATCGCGCGAGAACCGGACGTATTGCCCGAGCGGAATCCGCGCGAAGCGCTGATCTACCAGCGGCTTCTCGCCGGCAGGCGTTTCGGCGCGCCCGCTGTCTACGCTTCGGTGTACGACGAAGCGCGACAGCGGTACTGGCTATTCCTCGAGGATCTGGGCGCCGACACGCTTGAGCACGGCTCGATGGAGGCGTGGCTCGCCGCCGCACGGCTCCTGGCCGAGGTCGCCGGCGTCTACGCGAACCGCGACGCCGAGCTCCGCGAGCTGCGCTGCCTCGGCGAGCATGACGCCGATTTCTATAGGCGGCACGTCGCGACCGCCCGGCTGGCGCTCTCCTGTGCAGGCCGCGAGGCCCTCCTCGCCCGTTTCGACGCGCTGGCGCAGCCGTTCGCCGGTATCGCCAACTGGCTCGTCCGGCAGCCGCGGACCCTGGTGCATGGCGACGTCTTTCCGTCGAACGTCATCTTGCAGGCGGGGCCGCGGGTTCGGCTGATAGACTGGGAATGGGCGGCGATCGGCACGGCCGGCTGGGACATAGCACGGCTGCTGTGTGGCTGGGAAACGCACCGGTCGAGGCTGCTGGCCGCATATTCGGATCAGTTTGAGCGCCACTCGGGCGGACCGCTGGACGCGACCGCGCTTGCCAATACGGTCGCCTGCTGCGGCGCAGTGCACGCGGTGCGGTTCGTGTCGCTCGCCGCCGACGAGGGCGCAGCCGGCGTGCCGGAGGCTCTCGACGCGGTGGAGCGCGCGCTGCGGGAGGCGTCGGAGGCGATCGGCGATGTCTGAGGCGATTGCGAAGCCCTTGCGAATTGCACAGATTGCGCCCCTGACGGGGCCGGTCGCGCCGGCGAGCACGGGGTCGATCGAACAGCTCGTTTGGCTTCTTTGCGAGGAGCTCACGCGGCAGGATCATGAAGTCACGCTGTTCGCCACCGGGGAGTCCGAGACATCCGCAGCGCTGCATTCCGTCTACCGGCAGGGCTATTGCGACGACGACGGGCTGACCGATTGGCGCTTTCATGACACGATGCAGATCGCCGCCGCCTGCGAGCGCGCGGACGCGTTCGACGTGATCCATAGCCACGTCTACAGCTACGCGCTGCCGTTCACCCGCTTTGTGCAAACCCCTATCGTTCACACGTACCACATTATGCCGGATGCGGACATTGTGGGGGCGTACGGGCGATACCCGGAGGCTAACCTTACCGCAATTTCGCGGTACCAGCGACAGAACATGGCTGAGATCCCGGACGTTCCGGTCATCTATAATGGAATCGATATCGAGGCGTTCGCGTTTCGGCCCGTCCCAGAGAACTATGCGCTTTTCCTTGGCCAGATAACGCCGTCGAAGGGACCGATCCAGGCAATTCAGGTCGCGCGGCGGGCAGGCGTGCCGCTGGTGCTGGCGGGCGGAGCGGACCGGGAGTTCTACCGCGACGAGGTGGCGCCGCTCGTCGATGGGCAGAGCGTGCGCTACGTCGGCCGCGTCGCCGCCGCCGAGCGCAACCGGCTTCTGGGCGGCGCGGCGGCGCTGATCTATCCGCTCCAGGAGCCAGAGCCGTTCGGACTCGTCATGATCGAGGCCATCGCCTCCGGAACGCCCGTCGCCGCGCTCGGCGTCGGTGCGGTGCCGGAGATCGTGGAGAACGGCGTTTCGGGTTACCACGCCGACAGTGTCGACGCCCTTGTGGAGCGGATGCCGGCAGTGCTGGCCCTGGATCGCGGGCGGGTTCGACAGGCGGCGGCGCGATTCGATTACCGGGTCATGGTGGAGTGCTACCTGGCCCTCTACCGGCGAATCGTCGCGCGTCGGCCCGCGCCCGATATGGCCCGTGGCTAGTCAGCCGCGCATTGTCGCCGTCTTCGCGCACCCCGACGACGAATCGCTGCTCGCCGGCGGAACGCTGGCCGCCTGCGCGGCGCGCGGCGCTGAGGTGAGCCTGATCTGCGCCACGCGAGGCGGGGACGGTCCGATCTCGGACCCGGCGCTCGCCACGCGCGCGACGCTGGCCGCCGTCCGCGAGGCGGAGCTCCGGAATGCGGCCGTGGAGCTTGGGCTGCGCTCGGTCGCCTGCCTGGACTATCCGGACGGCATGCTCCCGTGGGTGGAGCGGGAGCGGATCACGGCAGACCTTGCCGCTCGGCTGGGGCGCGCGCGGCCGGACGCGATCCTCACCTTCGGCGCCGAGGGCCTCTACTGGCACCCTGACCACATCGCGATCCACGAAATCACGCGGGATGCCTGGCGGCAGGCGGCCGCCGAGGGAGCGGTGGCGCGGCTCTACTACGCCACGTGGCCGGCCGGCCTGGCCCAGGACCTGGCCGCGGCAATGGCCGACCGCTGCCTGCCGGCCGACCTGTGGGGCTTGCTGCACGACGCATTCGGCGTCCCCCCTAGCATGATCACCACCACGCTCGACGTGCGGGAGTACGTGCCGCAAAAGCTGCGCGCGCTGCGCTGCCATCGTACGCAGCTTGCCGCGCATCACCTCTTCAGCGCGATCCCCGACGATCTGGCAGTACAGCTTCTGGGCTGCGAGTACTTTGTGCGCGAAGCCGGGGAGGCCGCCGAGCCGGACCGGCTTACGGCGATCGTCTGCGGCTAGCGATCACCTTCGCTCCAGAATCCCTCGTCCCGAACCTATCATAAGTGCGTGGAATTCTACGCTTCAGTTCACCGCCTGACTGCATGGCTGGCGCTGGCCGTTATGCTGGCTTCTCTTGCGTCGGCGCGGCCCTCCGCGGCCCAGGCGACACGGCCACCGCCCGGACACACGCGCTCGCTCGACGTCGTGCGCGCCGCGGCGCCTATCGTCGACGGCAGGCTCGACGACCCCGTTTGGCTGCTGGCCACGCGCGCGAAAGATTTCTGGATCTCCGAGTACAACCGCAAACCCGCGGAGCCGACGGAGGTGTGGGTGCTCGCCGACGAGTCCGCGCTCTACTTCGCCTTCAAGTGCACGGACTCAAAGCCCGACTCCATACATGCCGAGCAGAGGAAGCGGGATGGAGACTTCGGCTTCGACGACCAGGTCACGGTGGAGCTTGACCCCTACCACAACCACCGGCAGGTTTCCAGCTACTCTGTGAACGCGCTGGGGACACAGTCGGATGCCATCGCGGGCGGCCGCGGCACCAAGATCGAGTGGAAGGGCGATTGGCAGGCGGCGGCGCAGCGCACGGCGGACGGCTGGACGGCTGAGATGCGCATCCCATTCGCGATACTAAACTACCTCCCGGCATCGACAACTTTCGGCGTAAACTTCGTCCGGTACCATCACCGGACGCAGGAGACCAGCCGGTGGGCCGACGTGACCGCCCAGTTCCTTCCGGAAGAAGCGGGCCACCTTACCGGCCTGATCCTTCCGAAGCGATTGGCGGCGAACAAGCTGACGGTGCTGCAGTCGCTTGCCGCGGGGATCAATACACCGGACAAGCGAGGAGACATCAACCACTCGCTGGTGAGTGCGGGGCTGGACGTTCGCTACGAAATCGCGAACAACGTGACCAGCGTGCTGTCTCTGAACCCGGATTTCAGCCAGGTAGAGGACGACGTTCTCAGTCTGGCGTTCGACTATAACGAGAAGTTCCGGACGGATTACCGCCCCTTCTTCCAGGAGGGAAACGCGTTTTTCGGCGATAAGGCCTACTTCTACAGTACGCGCATTCCAAACTTCGACTACGGGTTCAAGTCGTTCGGCAAGGTGGGCGACGTGCAGGGCGGGGTATTGGCCGTGCAGTCTCCCGACGGACGGCTGGACTATGCCGCGAGAGTTCTGCGCGAGATCGGGGCGACGGCGAACCTGGGCCTTACGGTGGTCGGGACTTCGCGACAGGACCTGGATAATCAGATCCTCGCGGTGGACTACTCCGCGCGCCTCAACAAGACGCTTCACTTCAGCGCCGCGGCAGCGGAGAGCGCGTCCGGTGGGCTGCTCGGCACGGGGGGACGCATCAAGGCGGCGCTGAGCCACGAAACGGACAACTGGCAGACCGGAGTAACCTACGACACCGCGGAGCGCCACTTCTTCCCCGCCGACGGCTTTATCGCGGACGACGTGCTGGGAACTCGCGGCGCGTCGGTGTACGTCAACCATACCGGGACCTACGCCGGCGGCCCAATGCGCACAGCCGAAGTCAACCTCACGTACAGTCTCCGAGACACCCTGTCGGAGGGCATACAGAGCCGGAACGTCTCGCTCTATGCAACGGGCGAGACGCGGAGCAACGTTCAGTTCAGTCTGGGAACGACGATCGGGCCTTATCGCCCGCGCAAGAAGGACACCGACGAATGGGAACCGCAGCTAAACAACGACCACTACTACACCGCGTCCATGTTCTTCGACACGCATAGCGAGCGTCATGGCTACGGGCTGACTTACTCGTGGGGATATCAGGGTGGAGGCGCATACGCGGACCTCGCGCCCAGCTTCTGGTTCAAGCCGACGCGCAAGCTGTATCTGAGCTACGGCTACGAAGTCGCCAATTCGTTCGGCGTCTCGACCCAGCACATTCTTTCGCTCAACTGGGAGATCAGCCCCGAGCAGGCCTTCACTGTCCGCTGGGTGCAGACGGATGGTGCGAACGTTCGCGTCGCATACCGCCGGCAGGTCCGCCACGGACTGGATGTCTTCGCCGTACTGGATACGGATCCGGTGAGCCCGACTCGATTCACGGTGAAGGTGGTGCGCGCCACCAGCTTCAAATAGCGAACGGCCTCGCTAACCCGCGGGCGCTCCGTCGACCTGCAGCCGTATCTCGCCTGCCAGCCGATCCCGGACAATCACCTTGAAGCTGTGGGGTCCCGGCTTGCTCAGCGTGAGGGGACGCAGATTGACGATGAGATTGCAGGTCTGAAGCAGCGATCCGGGCTGGTTGGGCACCGCGACGTGCATCCGGTCCACGCGGAACTGCTCCTTGCCGTCCTCGTCGATGAACTCGATGCGGACCGGAAACTCGGTCCCACGGTCGAACGGATCGGCCTCGAAGAGCGCGACGAGGGCGCACGAAACCTGGCAGGGAAACTCCTTGGCGCCCACCTTCTGGAAGATGCCGAGCAGATTGAGCTTCCCTTCCACGCTCACGTTCGCGGCGTCGGCAAGATGGCCCCCGATGAATTTCATGATCGTTAGATCAACTGGTCCAGGCGGCCGGTGCTGTCGCCGAGGGTTTCGGCGTGGACGCCCATCCTGTCCAGCATGCAGAGGAACAGGTTGGTCATCGGCGTGCCGTTCTTGTAACGGATATGCCGGCCCGTCTTGATCCCGCCGCCGCCTCTGCCCGCCAGCAGTATCGGCAGGTCGTCGTGGTTGTGCCGATCGCCATCCGAGATGCCTGCGCCGTAGACGAGCATCGTGTTGTCGAGCAGCGTCCCGTCGCCCTCCTTCACCGCCTGCATCTTCTCCAGCAGGTAGGCGACCTGCTTCAGGTGGAAGGTGTTGATCTGCTGGACCTTGCCCTGCTTTACCGGGTCGCCGCCGTGGTGCGAGCAGTCGTGGTGGCCCTCCGGCACGCCGATGTCCGCGTAGCCCCGGTTGCTGCCGTCGTTCGCCAGCATGAAGGTGGCGATGCGGGTGGTGTCCGTCTGGAAGGCCAGCAGCATCATGTCGCACATCAGCCGGATGTGCTCGCCGAAGTCCGCCGGGACGCCGGTCGGCCGGTCCGCGATCGCAAGGCGGCCGGCGATGTTGGCCCTCTCGGCCAGCTCTACGCGCCGCTCGATCTCGCGGACGCCCGTCAGATACTCGTCGAGCTTGTCCTGGTCGTGGACCCCGAGCTTCGGCTGCAGACGCTTTGCATCCTCCATCACGAAGTCCAGCACCGATTTCCGGTAGGTCTCGCGCCGCTTGCGGCTCTCGGCCGTCTCAGCGGGATCCGCTCCACCGAAGAGCCTCTCAAACACCGCGCGCGGATCGACCTCGTGCGCGACGGGCGTGCTCTCGCCGCGCCAGGCGATATTGGAGGAGTAGGCGCACGAGTAGCCGGAGTCGCAGTTGCCGGACTGCGCGCCCCGCTCGCAGCCCAGCTCCAGCGACGGGAAGCGCGTCCGGTCGCCGACGCGCTGCGCCGCGAGCTGGTCCGCGGAGATCCCGGCCTTTATCTCGGCACCGTCGGTCTTGCGCGGGTGGCATCCGGTCAGCCAGGCCGCCGCGGAGCGCGCGTGGTCGCCGCCGCCGTCGCCGAGCGCCTCCGCGTTATGCTGCGTCAGGCCGGTAAGGACATTGATCGAGTCGCGCACCTTCGCCAGCGGCTGCATGGAGGGCATTAGATCGAGCGCGCCCTCCGTCGCCGGCGTCCAGGCGGGCATGTGGATGCCGTTCGGGACGAACATGAAGGCCATGCGAAGGGGACTCTTCTTCGCGGACTGCGCCAGCGCGCCGAGCGGCGCCATGGCCTCCAGGGCGGGGAGCGCCATCAGCGTGCCGACGCCGTGCAGCAGGGTGCGCCGGCCGATCTTCGGTTCAGGCAATTTCAGTGGCCTCCGTCCCCTCGCCGCATGCGGAAGGGCTCGCTCAATACGATAGACGTTACGATCGACGAAAAGCGATAGTCGTTTTTCGCCGCGCTGGCTACGATGTCCGACACCTTGCACGTGTCGTATGTCTGCAGTCCGCGGCCGAGTGCGTAGGTCATCAGCTTTTGGCTCAGGCACTTCACGAACTGCGACCTCTTGCTCTTCAGAATCTGCTTGAGCTGCGCCGGCCCGGCGAATTTCTGGCCGCCCGGCAGCGTGCCGGACGCGTCGATCGGGTTGTCGCCGTCCCTGGCGCGCCACTTGCCGACCGGGTCGAAGTTCTCCAGGCCAAATCCGATCGCGTCCATCGTGGTGTGGCAGGAGGCGCAGACTGGGTCTTTCCGGTGCTGCTCCATGCGCTGGCGAAGCGTGCCGGTGAGCGGCTCCTTCTTGTCGTCCGCCAGCTTCGGAACGTTTGGCGGGGGCGGTGGCGGCGGCGCGCCGAGAAGCTGTTCCAGCACCCATTTGCCGCGCTTGACGGGCGACGTGCGCGTCGGGTTGGACGTAACGGTGAGGATGCTCGCCTGACTCAGGATACCTCCGCGCTGGTCGCCCGTCAAGGCGACGCGGCGAAACTGGTCACCCTCGATGCCGTCGATCCCGTACAGTCGGGCCAGCGGTCCGTTAACGTAGGTGAACCTGCCATCCAGGAAGTCCAGGACCGGCCGATCCTCCTGCACGACCGCCTCGAAGAACATCTCGGTCTCGGTCCGCATCGAGCGCCGGAGCGTTTCGTCGAACTCCGGGAACCGCTTCACGTCGGGCGCGACCAGCGAGAGGTTGCGGAGCTGCAGCCACTGGCCGGCGAAGTTGTCCGCCAGCGCCCTCGCCTTCGGGTCCTTCAGCATCCTGCGCGCCTGCGCGGCCAGGATCTCCGGCCGGTGCAGCGCTCCCTTTGCGGCCAGGGCGAACAGCGTTTCGTCCGGCATGCTGCTCCAGAGGAAGTAGGAGAGGCGGGAGGCCAGCTCATAGTCGTTCAGCAGGCGCGAGCTGCTCTTGTCGTTGGGCTTCGGGTCCAGCTCGACGCGGAACAGGAAGTTTGGCGAGCATAGCAGCGCCTGCGTGGCGATCTGGATCCCCCTCTCGAAGCTCTCGCCCTGCTGCCCCGCAACGTGGACGTACCGGACCAGCCGCTCGACCTCGGAAGGCTGCGCGGGGCGGCGGTAGATGCGGCTAACCAGCGGTGCAAGGATCTTGCGGGCCGCCTGCTCGTCCGAAAGACCGTCCCCCGGCTTGCAGATCATGATGCGCCGGTGAGACGCCGGCAGGGTTTCGGGCAGGCCGGCCGGCGCGGTCACGTCAGCGGAGAAGATGTAGAGGTTGCGGTCCTGAGCGGGCGTCTTTTTTGCCGGGTCGGCGGGGATGTAGAAGTCGTTGGTGAAGGCGAAGCCGATCTTGTGCCGGCCCGCCGTCAGGTCAACTTTCGCGGCGTAGGAGGCGGGGTTGCGCTGCCGCGTCTTCACCTCCTCGGTCCGGATCGTCTTGCCGTCGACGCGGAAATCCATCTTCGCGAACTCGTCGCCCGCGTGGTCCTCGTATGCCACAGCGGTTACGGTGTATTCGCCGGCACGCTTCGCCTCGAACTCCGCGGTGACCTCGCCGTTGCTCGCCAGTGCGCGGCCCATGGAGCCCACCCTGCTGCCGGCCGTGGAGGAGAGCGCCGAGGCGAGGTCTAGCCGGACGGGGACCGCGCCCTGCTCCGGCGTAGCGATCGCCCTGGCTGTGATCCGCTCGGCGGCGTTGACGTATTTCTCCATCAGCAGCGGCGAGATCGAGAGCACATCGCCGATGTTGTCGAACCCGTAACCGACGTCGTCCGATGGGAAGTCGTCGGCCGGCCGGCCCTCCTGGCCGCCGCTCAGCTTGATGGTCTCGACGCCGAACAGGTCGCGGATCGTATTGTCGTACTCCTCGCGGTTGAGCCGACGCAGCGTGACGCGGCCGGGATCGTTTAACTTACAGTCGGCCTTGGCAAAGAGGCCGTCTATCCAGCCGGCAACGCGCTGGCGCTCTGCGTCCGAGGGCTGCGGCGCGGCGGCGGGAGGCATGTGCCGATCCGCAAGATTGCGCGACACCGCCTCCCAGGTCTTGCGGTCCTGCAGGACCGAGCTCGAACTGGTCGCGCGATTGAGCACTACGGCCGCCTGCGCTGCGGGGCCGGAGTGGCAGGCAACGCAGTACTTCTTGAAGAACGGCGCCGCCTGCGCCTCGAAACCAGGAGCCGCGGGAACGCCGGCAGCGGGCTTTACGCGTTTAGCCTGTCCGGACGGCGTTCCGGCCGCCGCGCCGATGAGCAGCGTCGCGGGAAGCAGTGCGGCAAGGACAAGGCCGAAAGGCCCCGGCCTCCACGGCGTATCAGGTCGCGTTGATCGCTCGATCGTCAATGAGATGAGTCCCTGAGGGCAGTGTTTAACGGGCGTGAACGGAAGCGCGCGGCGGCGGGTCACCGACGCAGAAGATACAGGATAGACACCGGTCGGGGCGGGCGCGCATTAGCCATTTCTAAGATTCTACCACACGCATTCGGACGCCGCCGGACCGCATTTGTAACAACGGAAACTCGAACGCCGGCGAGCCTTTGTGCCATACTAAACCTGCTCATTATCTAGTCTGTATTGGACACGGCATCTTTGGAGTTATTGCCGATGGCGCGCGCACGTCCTGGATTGGCAAAGGCGGTCACGGATATCCTGACCAGCCGCGGAGCCGATGGCAAGCGGATCTCGTTTCGCCAGGCTGAGCGCATCACGGGCCTCGCGCCGGCCACCATCAGCGAGCTGGCGAAGGGCAACGCGCGCACGACCGAATCGGTCCGGCGGTTTGCGGTGGGCTTTCACGAGGACGTCGACCGCCTCCTGCTGCTCGCCGGATTCATTCCAGACGAGCGGCCGAATGACGGCATGGAAGCCCGTCGCGCGCCGGACCCTACCGCAGGGGCGGCGCGGGCTTCCGAGCCGGAGCTGGACGAGAAGGAGTGGCTTGGCCGCATGGGCCGGGCGCTGGCGATGCTGCCGCCTGGCCGGGAGCGGGACCTGTGGAAGGAAAGCCTGCGCCGGGATACCGAGCTGATCGAGTCGTTTCTGGAGCGGATCGCCAGGGAGCCTCGGACCGGTGAGTAGCGCCGCCGCTGTCTCGCCCCACGGCGTCGAAGTCGAGATAGACGAGTGCGCTCGCCTGATGTTCGTGGAGCTCACGGCCGGCGCGCCGCGCTCCGAAGCCTGGTACCGCTGGTACCTGTGCGAGCGGCACGGCGGTCCGCCGCTGCTGGACCCGTTCGCGCCCCCTCGGCAGGTGGCCTATTGGGATGGCGACGATATCGTGATCGCGAGCCGCGCGCCTGTCGAGGCGGTGGCCAACGCCCTCCCGGAGGAGCTGGCGCACCGGCTCAGCGGCGTCGACGCCCTCCGCTTCGAGTCTATGAACTACCGCCTCCGGCACGCAACGCGGCTGTCGCGCGCAGAATTCCAGGAGCGCGTCGGTCAGCGCGTGGCGCAGCTTTTCGACGAAGCGTAGCTCCCTGCGCAACCCCGCGAGCCGGCCTACCCCCCAACCCCCTCCCTCAAGCGGGAAGGGGCGATTCCAGATTCTCCCCCTTCCCGCTTGAGGGAAGCCGGCCGGGGGGGGTTAGGTCCGCAAGCGTGAAAGGGGGCCGGGGGGTTAGGTCCCGATTTCGGGAAGGGCCGGGGGGTTAGGCCGGCGCTTACTGTCCCAGGCTCGTATAGGCTACCAGGATGCTGACTCGCCGGTTGGAGTAGTGCGTCGGCTCCTGGGGGCGTAGCAGCTTACGGTCTGCGAATCCGCGTACGGCCAGCACCTGGCCGTGGTGCAGCCCGTGCTCCTCCATCGCCCGCCGCGCGGCGTTGGCCCTGTCCGCCGATAGCTCCCAGTTGGAGTAGCCGTTTGCGGCGTTCAGCGGCCGGCTGTCCGTGTGGCCCTCGACGATGATGGGGTTCTTCAGGTCCTTGAGCTGCAGCGCGATGAGTTGTAGCAGGCGAATCGTACGCGGGTTGAGCTTCGCGCTGCCGCTCGCGAAGAACAGCGAGGAGGTCTTTTCCATCAGCTCGATGCGAAGGCCCTCGTCTGTCATATGGACCTGGATGCTGTCCTGCAGGTCCTTGAACTCCGGCGTCTCCTTCAGCTCCCGCAGGATCGCCTGCTGCTTCTCTTCCAGCTTCGCCTTCAATTGCGCCTCGACGATCTTGTCTTTCTCGCTGGATGCGAGAGGCGACGCCTTCGCATGCGCTGGAGGATCCGCCAACAGGATCTTCGGGCCGCCGTTGTGCTCGAATAGGCTCGGATTCTTGAAGTAGGCCGCAATCGCCTGGCGCGTCGGCTTGCTCAGCCCGACGATCCACATGACGAGGAAGAAGGCCATCATCGCCGTAACGAAGTCGGCATAGGCGACCTTCCATGCGCCGCCATGGTGTGCAGCGCCGCCGCCCTTCTTCTTGACGATCCGTATAACGGGCGCATCGCCCCCTGTCATGCTTGCCATTAGTTGGTTCCTGGTGGCAGGTAGCTAGTAGCTGGTAGTCGGCAGCTGGCGCCCGCATTTGCCAGCTACCAGCTGCCTGCAACTAACTGCCGACTACGCCGCTTTCGCCATCTCGCCTATGTTCTTGCAGGTCGATTCCATCTCCGAGAAGGAGGGGCGGACGTCCGGATCGATGTTACGGCGAGCGAATTCCACGGCGGTCAAGGGCGCGTCGCCGCGCGAGAAGGAGAGCAGCGCGTTCTTGATGCTGCCCAGGTACTGCTCCTCCGCCTTGGCCCGCATCTCCAGCGCCTTCGCAAGCGGCGAGAACACGCCGTAAGCCAGAAGGATGCCGAGGAATGTACCGACGAGCGCCGCTCCTACCTTGTGCCCGATCTCGCTCGCCTCGCCGCCGATGGCGCCCATCGTGATGACGACGCCAAGGACCGCCGCGACGATGCCGAAGCCGGGCATCGAATCTCCCAGCGTGGAGCACATGTGCGACGCGTGGTGCAGCTCGTCGTGGCTCGCCTCGAGATCGATCTCCATCATCTCGGCCAGATCGTAGTTCGTAACGGCGCCGGAGATGATGATCTTCATCGTGTCGGAAAGAAACGCCATGGCATGGTGGTTCGCAATGAAGCCGGGGTAGCCCTGGAAGAACTTGCTTTCGCCGGGCTTTTCGACATGCTGGTCGAGCGCGACGAGCCCCTCCCGGCGCGCCATCATAAAGATGTCGTAAAGCATCTTCAGCAGCTCGCTGTATCGCGCCTTCGTGTAGGGGTTGCCTTTCAAGAGCCCGATAACGCTCTTTACCATGGCCATCACGGACGACAGCGGATTGGCGATTAGGAGACTGCCGAGGCCTGAGCCACCGATGATGATGAACTCCGTGATCTGGGCTAACGCGGCGGGCTTTCCGCCCTCCATCATGAATCCACCCAGGATGCTTATCACAATGATGGCGAGGCCGATTAGGACAAACATTCGTGTCAGCTCCCGAACGGCCGGAACGACCGGCAAATTGGACGCGCGCTGGAACGGCCGGGCGCTGAATCGCTGCGCCTTACCGAACTGCCGGTTGATTCTTGGACGGAACCGGTGATTTCGTCAGGCCCACGCCGCCCAGCCGCATGCCCGGCCGGCAAAGTCACGTACTAATGCGGGGACGAATTAATGGGTATTCGGTGTTGGTGTTCGGTATTCGGTGTTCGGTCGTGAGCACCTAACACCGACGCGGTCTATTGCCGGGCGACGCGGCGCAGGGTGGTCAGGGCCGCGCGGAGCTCGATGTGGTCGCCTTCGGACTCGCGCAGGCCCGCGCGCAACGCCTGCTCCGCACCGGGCCTGTCGCCGAGCTCGGAGCGCGCGTATGCGAGCTGCCGATAGGTCTCCTCGCGCCACGGCTCGAAGCCCAGGCAGGCCTGGCACTCCCCTTCGACCTCGCGCCACCGCCGCATGGAGAGCAGTATGCGGAGCATCAGCGCGTGCGACTCGTAGCGCTCGGACTGGGCCGCCAGTGAGATGCGCATCGACAGCAGGGCGCGGCGCGCATCGCCACGAGTAAACGCCATCTTCGCCGCGACGAAGTTGGCATACGGGTTTCCGCGCTCCACCGCGAGCGCCGATCGGAGCGCCACGCCAGCTCCTGCCTCGTCGCCGGCGGCCCGGCGCGCAGCGGCCAAATCCGCCAGAATGCCGGCCAGCCGCCTCGCCGGCGTGTCCGCGCTGCCGTACTGCAGGCGTAGGCGGCGCACGAGCGCGGGGTCAGTCGCGAGCGAGCGAGCAGCAGACTCCGGTACGGCCCAGGCGCGGTCGCCGAACAGCCCATCCAGCATCCGCTCGAGGATTTGGACAGCCTCTCGCGGGCGCCGAGCGGCTATCAGCTCCCGGCTGTACTGGCACGTTGTGGGGATATTGCCGGGATCGTCGCGATGGAAGGCGGCGAAGAGGCGCTCCTGGCTCAGCCAGCAGGTGTTGTCGCCCATGGTGATAGCGCCACTCCAAACCACGGGCGCCATAGCGATAAGCGCCGCGGCCGGTCCGCGGACACGTATCGAACCGCGCCGGCTGCCTGCGGTCATGCGAGGCCCCGCGGATTCGCCGGACGCCGCGAGGCGGCCGGCGATCCGAGGTGCAATCCCGTCGGCCACGGCCCGTGCGCGCGCGCCGGGCCGCCGGCCGTCTCCAGTTGTTCCGGCAGGCGTGCGAGACGGCGCCTGGGCCGAGCGCCGGGCGATGCTGCGCACCCACGACGGGAGGCTGAAGAGACCTGACCGCGCCGCCAGCCGGACTATTGCCGCGGCAATCAGGCCGGCTACGGCAGGACCGAGCAGACCTACCCGATACGGCGCTGCATACAGCGACGGCATCGGCACGAGGTCGCTCACGGGCAGGTAGCCGAGCAGGGCGAACAGGAGCAGTAGGGCCACCGCCGGATTGGACCGGCGAAGCCGCGCAGCGAGCGCGGCGAGGCCGGCGAGCAGCGCCAAACCCGCAGCCGCCGAGGGCCAGCCCGACGGATCGAAGGCGGTGAGCGTGAGCGTGTGCAGCCAGCGCGGCGCCGGGGCCAGGAACAGCAGGGCGTAGTAGCATGCCGCGTGGCCCGCCAGCAGCGCCGAGTCGGCGGCGGGCACGACCTGCGGCAGCCGCGGCTCCGGATAGTAGCGCACCCATAGCGCGATGAGCAGCAAGGCGGCTGCCACGAACGGCGCGGTGCGCGCCGCCGCCAACCAGCCGCGCGAAATGCCTGGCGCGCGCAATGCATACTTCCGTCCGACCGCATCATGCAGCGGCGCGGCGGCGAATCGCGAGCCGTCGTCGGCAGTGGGACGATAGCGCCCGTCAGCGCCCGGTTCGCGCGGCGTCAGTGCGGCCGACTCGGGTTCGTGGATGGAGCCGGCGGGCTCGGATGGGGCGCCCGAAGACGTCTTCGGCAGCGGAGACGCGTATTGCATTTCACCGTAGTGCGGCTCGCTCCCGCGATGGTGGAGCAGGAGATGCGCGGCGGGCACGATCGGCAGGAGCGCAAGCGCCTGCTCCTTCGTCAGTGCGGCGAGGAGGAAGAGTACGGCCGAGAGCGCGGTCCAGCCCCAGCTTGCCGGGCTGAAACCGCTTGGCACCGAAACGAGCGCCCCCGCGGACGTTCCACGCGGTCCCGAGTTCGTGGATTCTCCGTCCTTGCTTTTCATACACGAATCGTTGTCCGTGACACGTGGTTCGCGGCGCGGCGGAACCCCCGGCTGACTTCTCGCGGCGAGCGCGAGCGTCCAGAGGAACAGCGTTGCGAGGAGTGTGCAGAGCGAGTCGGTCCGGCCGCCGATCCAGGCCACTGTGCTCGCCTGCGCCGGCTGCACCGCGAAGAGCAGGCCGCCGAGCAGGGCCGTTCGAACGTCGCGGAAGAGCGTTCGCAGCAGGCCGATCAGCGCGGCCGTGGTCGCCACGTGAATAAGAATGTTGTCGCGGTGATAGAGCAGCGCGTCACGGCCCCAGAGCTTGAATTCGACGTAGAAGGTCACGGCCACAACGGGACGGAAGTAGTGCTGAAGGAAGGGCGCCTCGAAGCACTGCTGCAGGCTGCGATACGCGCCGATGAGCGCGCGGTCGTCCCAGAGCGCGAGCCCATCTACCGAGGGCAGGTAGATCGCCGCCGATACGAGGAGAATCGCATAGACGGCCAGCCGATAGCCGAGACTCGTCGCGCCGGCGCGGCCCACCGCATTTGAGGCGCGCCGCCCGCCATCCTGTCCGACGCAACCCGGTGCGAGCCGATCCGACACACGTCCTCCTTCGCGAATACGAGCCGAGCAGGTTTCCGCCACGCGGCGCGCGCGCAGTGGCATCTCCGTTCGAAATACCGTTGGCGCGGGCTCACATGCCGACAGCCGCCGGCTAATCATCGGCTCGCACGCATGGATTCAACACGTTCGCGCGGCGCCCGCCCGGGACGGGGAGCGGCCGGCCGTGCACCGGGCGACTTCGCCGCGAATTGAGACCAGAGCCGCCTATAGCCGCCTGCGCTACTCGCACAGGCGCGAACGGCCGGGATGCCATCGGCACCCCGATTGAGCCAAACCGCTGACACCGCCGCCACGCCCCAGCAAACCTCCCCGACTACCCACCAGCTACCAGCGACCGGCCCCGATCAGGTACCATGGCCGCATGGCATCCGAATCCTTTGTTCGGGCGGCCGGCGCCGGCCGTGATCGCGACTGGCACGTCGCGACAATCGTCTTCCTGGTCATTACCTCCTTGGTTCGGTTGGCGCTCTTGCGGCAAGTGGAGCTCTCTGCAGACGAGGCCTACTATTGGGAGTGGTCTCGCCGGCTGTCTCTCGGCTACTACGACCAGGGGCCGCTCATTGCCTATCTGATCCGCGTCACGACCGCGGTGTTCGGCACGAACGAGCTCGGGGTGCGATTCGGCGTCTGGGCCGCCTCGCTCGGAACGCTGGTCTGCGTCTACCTGCTCGCCCGGCGCTTCACCTCCGCGAGGGCCGCGTTCCTGGCGGTCCTGTTTCTGGCGCTCACGCCGCTCGTCGCCGTCGGCAGCCTGGTGGCCACGTACGATCCTCCGCTCGTGCTCTTCTGGTCGCTGGCTCTCGTTGCGCTGGAGCGCGCGCTCTTCGCGGCACGGCGCGTCGAGGCCGTTCGCGGCTGGCTGCTTGCAGGACTCTGGTGCGGACTCGGCCTGCTGAGCAAGCACACCATGCTGCTCATCGTGCCGTGCCTTCTGCTCTTCCTTGCGCTCTCGCCGCCGCATCGCCACTGGCTGGCCCGGCCGCTGCCCTACCTCGCTTTCCTCCTCACCCTGGCGATGTACAGCGGCGTCATGGTCTGGAATGCCAAGCACCACTGGTGGACATTCGGCCACCTCCTATTCCTCGCTGGGAAGAACAACGGCACACTCCTGAAGCGCTTCGGGGATCTATTCGGCGGACAGGCTGTGCTGCTCGGTCCCGGCCTTTTCATCGCGAGCCTGTGGGTGTTCTGCCGCCGGGGAGTGTTCGGCGGCGCCGAGGATCGGCGGAATATGTCGGACCTGCCGGATCCGCCACTTCCGACTGCTTCCGCCGAGGCCTGCGAACCGCAAGACGCCTCGCGCGTGCCCGGCCGCCGGGCGCGGAGCGCCGCGCGGCTCCCTGTGCGGCCGGGCGGCATGCTCTTCCTCTTCTGCTTCGGAGTTCCGGTCTTTCTTTTCTTCTGCCTGGTGGTCTTCAAGGCCAAGGTGCAGGCGAACTGGGCGCCGTGCGCATGGCTCACGCCGGCCATCGCGCTCGCGATCGTCCTGGTCGATGCCCTGCAAGGAGGCGGCGCGAAGGGCCGACGCGCCGTGGCTGCAATCTGGGCCGTAGCGGGAAGCAGCGGCGCCCTGACCGGCGTGCTGCTCGCGCCGCCGCTGCGACACGCGCTGGGCGTGCGCCAGAGGGCCGAGGACGACATCGACAACCGGACCTATGGCGCTCGCCAGATGGCAGCCGAGGTCGCGAGCATCCGCGCCGGCCTTCAGCGCGAGGGCCGACCGGTATTCATTGCCTCCAATGATTACCAGACCTGCGCGCTCCTCTCGTTCTACCTGCCGGACCATCCGCGCACCTACGACCTGTTCCTCTACACGCGCATCAACGAATTCGCCGTGGATGCGGATGATCTGCGGCGCCATGTCGGCGAGAACGCCGTGTTCGTGGACACGGACATGTCCCAGGACGAGGCGCTGCGCGAGCAGTTTGAGAGTGTGGAGTGGAGCGGCCCGTTCCCAGTTTGGCGGCGGCCCTACTTTCGGGAGCCCATCCGCGTGCACTTCTACGCCAGATGCCGCGGGTTCAAACGGTATTTGGGCACGACTCGCGCGGTCGGGGGATGAAGTCGCACGCGCAAGGCGAAGCGAAGCTCCGTCACGCGGACAGCGCCGGGTAGAAGGAATCCGAGAGGGCTGCTGCCTCGCGCGTATAATGCGCACATGCTGGCTGAAATCTTGGCGCGCCGTGGCCTCACTCGCCGCGATTGCGCAGGATTTGCAGCACGCCCTCGATCATGCGCGTGGAGGGCAGGCTGTTCATGCATCGGAGATCGATGGGGCAGGTGCGGCGGAAGCATGGTGAGCAGGCTGCGCCGGAGACGGCGAAGTAGTGGCGCGGGTCGCCGGGCAGGCCGGGACAGGTGAGCTCGGCGCTCGTGCTGGCGAACAATACCGCGACCGGCGTGCCGACGGCGGCGGCAACATGG